>CALRVN010000214.1:0-7059 GCA_943371625.1 Hyphomicrobium sp. CS1GBMeth3 | reverse complement strand
ACTGCCCCTCGCGAATGATGGAAGCGGTGTCGGTGCCGTTGACCTTGCAGCTCAGCAGGCTGTTCGAGAACGCGAGGCTCGAGTACAGCGCCGCGATCTGCGCGTCGGAATAGATCTCCGGCGAGAGCTGGTTGAGCGCGCTCTTCACCTCAGCGGTGTCGGTCGTGTTGAGCAGACCGAGCATCACCGGCTCGACGCTCCCGATGCCGGCGGCATAGATCTCGTTGAGGTTGATCGCTATTGCGCGTTGATTGCGGTTCAGCCCGTCGATGTTGAAATCGATCGAGAAGCCCAGCACGACGTCATTCGCATTCGGATACGACAGCGTCGCGGTCACCACCGGACTGGAGTCCACGCTGAGCCCGTCGTTGGTGACGCCGCTGTCTGCCTGCAGGATGAGGTACGACTGCGCCGCTACCGCCGGCAAAGCGACGAAGTTGGCAACGACCTTACCCGCCAGCCCCGCGGTATCGGAAACTTTGATGAAGTCAGCCTTCGACCGATCGACGTCGACGCCGAAGACGCCACTGCCGCCTTGCGTAAGACGGCCGCCGATAAAAGTCGCTTCGATGGTGCCCTTGCCGCCCGGCGCGAGCGTACCGGCGTTGCTCACATCCCCGATGACCATGTCGCCTGAATTGAAAAGTGCGCCCGCACGGTTCTCGAACACACCGGTCGCACCCGCCATGAACACGTTGCCGGTGACCGTGCCGAAATTTTCGACGAGGTTGGCCCCGTTAGGCGTTTCCATTTCGATCGCGCTACCGTCGAGGTCCGCAATGATGGTGCCGAAGTTGACGAGGTTGTTGTCGCCGCTGAGCGTCGTCGTGAGGATCACGCCGCCGCACGGGCATCCGGTGATGGCACCGTAGTTGATGACACTGGTGCCGGAGCGGCTCGCAGCGTAGATGCCCGCGGATCCGGTCCCGGTGGCGCGGATGTTGCCGGCATTGACGATGCCGACCATCCCATTGCTGCTGACGACGTTGATGCCGTCGGAACTGTCGCCCGAGGTCGTGATGTCCCCCGATGAGCCGACCACCGCGTCGCCATCCGTCATGACCGTAATACCCGGCGCGTCGTCGCCATAGGTGCGGATGTCGCCCGTCGAGACCACGCCCGCGCCCGCGGCACCCGCCGCAGCGATGCCGGCAGCGCCGTCGCCACGCGTAACGATACGGCCGGTGGAGTAAATCATCGCTATGGCATCGGTCGTGGCGTAGATGCCGACCGCGTCGTCACCCCGGGTAGTGATGTCGCCGGTGGAGGCGATGCCGACGATGCCTTCCGCCTCCACCTGGATACCCATGGCCTCGTCACCTTGGGTCGTGATGTTTCCCAACGAGGCGATCATGACCTCGCCCGTAACGGTGTCTGTCACCGTGGGTAGGACGCTTATGCCGGACGCGCCGGACCCTTGCGTCGAGATATCGCCGCCCGAATAGATGGCGATAGTGCCGTTCTTGCTGAACGCGCTGATGCCGAACGACGTCGAGCCCGTCGTCGTGATGTCGCCGCCGGTGATGATGGTGACATCGCCGGACGTGGTAATCGCCCGGATGCCCTCCGCCGCGTAGCCGCCGGTGGAGATGTCGCCGAACGACGCGATGCGAATATCACCGTCGAACACAACGTCGGCGGCTATGCCGCGCGCGTTGTCACCAGACGTCGTGATCTCGCTGTACGAGATGATGTCCGCCGGGGCATATCCGCTGGACGTGTGAATGCCATATCCGCGAAAGCCCGACGTAGTGATGTCGCCGGACGAGAAGATTGTGATGGCTCCGGCGTCGGTGCCGAAAACGCCTTCATTAGAGACGTTGATACCAGCGGCTTGACTACCGGTCGTCGAAATTTTGCTGGTCGAATTGACCAGCACATCGCCATCGTCGGTGAAGACGGCGATGCCCGAGGCGGAACTGGCCGTGGTGCCGAGCTCGCCGCTCGACGTGATCGACACGGTCCCCGACGAAGTGTTCGCCCTGATCGCGTTGCCGTTGCTGGCGATGTCGCCGTGCGACCCGATCGTTATGTCGCCGTTGGTCGACGCGTTGATACCGACACTGCCGTTTCCGGTTACGGTGATATCGGCGAGCGACGTCACGTCGATAGGGCCATAGACGGAGGCGGCGTTGATGCCGATGGCATTGCCGCCGGTGGTCTCAACGTCTCCCGATGCGAAAATAGTGATCGCGCCCTTGGTCGTCCCCAGCTGGCCGATGCTCCCCACATTGATGGCCGCTGCAAACGTCCCCGAAGTCGAGATGTCGCCCGTCGAGGTGACGACGATGTCGCCATAAACCGTGCCTGCCGCGATGCCGAAGGCATTGTTGCCGGACGTCGTGATGTCGCCCGACGACGTAATCGTCAGCAGGTCGTCCTGGCCGCTTCCCTGAATGCCGACGGCGCTGCCACCTGTGGTGACGACGTCGGCAGTCGATGTGATCGTCACCGTGCCGCCGTTGCTCGAGGCGAAGATGCCATTCGCGTCGGTGGCCGCGATGCTGAACAGGCCAGGATTGGCGTTCACCTCGACCGCGCCGTTGCTGGTGAACAATATGCCTGTGACACCGGCCGCCGGCGTGATGTCGCTCGTCAGATTGTTGACATTGAGAACCGAATAGGGACCGCCGCCATTTGACAGGTTGACGCCGGTCGACACATTGCCCGAGCAGGTGACGATCGAGCCCGTAGTACCGCTGATGGTGTTGCACGGGAATGCCGGCGGCACTGTCTGCGCGCGCACCGGACGTCCACTATAAGCAAACAGCGCCGCACTGGCGACGCCAGTGGCCAGCACTCGCCGCCATGTCAGAGCATCGAAAGTTGAGCTGGTCGCCTGCGCCGGCAACTTGATCTCTCGCGTTGCCGCACGTGGCAACGTGGATGTGTTTTTGCGTCTGTCGTGCGCCACGCTTGCTTTGCGCCTTTCGCGAAGTCGTCGCACGCGAAACGAAGCAGACCCGGCACGGTAAATTGCGCAGCTTCGCAGCTGCGTTGTTATGCTCAGCTTGTGTGTGGAGAATCGGTGGAAAGTAAAGCGAGCGTCCGCCGGATTTGCTTTGTGGTCGGACGATTTACTTCGCGCGTGTCGCGAATCGAACCGCTTCCTCGGCAGCGCGAAACAGGGCCTGGGCCTTGTTGATGCACTCCTGTTGCTCTTTCTCCGGCACCGAGTCGTGCACGAGCCCGGCACCCGCCTGCACGTGCATGACGCCGTCCTTGATCAGCGCCGTGCGCAGCACGATGCAGGTGTCCATCTGCCCCGACGCCGAGAAATAGCCGACGCAGCCTGCATACGGACCGCGCTTCGACTTCTCCAGTTCGTCGATGATCTCCATCGCACGCACCTTCGGCGCGCCGGAGACGGTGCCGGCCGGAAAGCCCGCCATCAGCGCATCGACCGCATCGTGCTTCTTGTCGAGCCGGCCGACGACGTTGGATACGATATGCATCACGTGGCTGTAGCGCTCGATGAAGAAGCGCGCGGTGACATCCACCGAGCCGATCTCGGCGACACGCCCGACGTCGTTGCGGCCGAGGTCCAGCAGCATCAGGTGCTCGGCGCGCTCCTTCGGATCCTTCAGCAGCGCTTCTGCGAGCGCCTGGTCTTCCGCGTCGGTCTTGCCGCGCGGCGCCGTCCCGGCGATTGGCCGGATGGTCACCTCGCCCGAGCGCACGCGCACTAAGATCTCGGGGCTCGAGCCGACGAGGGCGAAACCGCCGAAGTCGAGATGGAACAGGAACGGCGACGGGTTTGTCCGCCGCAATGCGCGATAGAGCGAGAATGCCGACAGCGAGAACGGCGCCGAGAACCGCTGCGACACCACCACCTGGAAGATGTCACCGGCAACGATGTACTCCTTCGCCCGGCTCACCATCGACTTGTACTGCGACGGCGTGGTGTTGGACGTAGGCTTCGGCGCCGCGAGCTTGCGCGGCGTTGTCGACGGCGTCTGCGGCAGCGGCTCGTTGAGCGCGGCGACGACGCTCTTCAGGCGCTTGCATGCCGCCTTGTAGGCCTTATCCGCCGAGACCTTCTCGTCGTGTCTCACCGGGGTGACGATGGTGATCTCGTCCTTGATGACGTCGAAGATCGCCATCACCGTCGGGCGCATTAGGATGCCGTCCGGTATACCGAGGCTGTCCGCCGGCGGACTCGGCAGCCGCTCCATCAGCCGCACCGTGTCATAGCCCATATATCCGAAGATGCCGGCGGCCATCGGTGGCAGCTCCGCCGGCAGGTCGATCTTCGATTCCGCGAGCAGGGCGCGCAGCGAGGCGAGCGTCGACTGCGCCTCCGGCTTGAACGCCTCCGGCTTCGTCGCCGGGTTGCGGTTGACGAACGCCTTCTCGCCTTCCGCGCGCCAGATGAGGTCCGGCTCGAGGCCGATGACCGAGTAGCGCCCCCGCGTCGCGCCGCCTTCGACCGACTCGAGCAGGAAGCTCATCGGCTTCTCGGCCGCCACCTTGAGATACGCCGACACCGGCGTATCGAGGTCCGCGACAAGCCGCGTCCACACGACTTGCGGCGCACCGCTGTCGTAACGCTCGGCGAAGGCGGCCAGCGACGGCATCGCTTCCATGTGACGGGCCTTGTTCTCTTCGTGCGAGAGCTTTACTGCGCGCCTTCGCCGGCGTTGGCGCCGGTGATCTTTTTGAACTCGTCCTGGAAGATCTTCGTGCCGAGGTTCTTCTGCAGCGCCTGCACGTACTCGCTCAGCGCCTCGTCCGAGAGCTGGTTCTTGAGATCGGCCGTGATCGTCGTGCGCTGGGCTTCCGAAAGGGCCGGGGCCGGAGTGATCTCGGTCACCTTGAAGACGATGCGCGTCTTGTTGTTCGTATCCGGTGCCGAGCCTGCGGTGCCCTTGGCGAGACTGAACGCCCGCGTCACGGCGTCCTTGCTCATGCCTTGCGGCGTGGTGGTGCGATTGAATGCAGGCGTAGTCTCGACTTTGTCCGCACCGGCATCCTTGGCCAAAGCCGCCATCGCCTCGCCCTTGTCGGCCCGCTCGACCAGCTTGTTGGCGAGCTCATCGACGAGGCGTCCCCGCTCCCTGGTGAGGTAGGCCTTCTTCACCTCCTCCTTCACTTGGTCGAACGGCTTCTGCTTCCCGGCGATGACGTCGATGACGTCGACCCAGGCGAAATTGCCACCGGGCAGCTCGACGACGTCGTTCTCGACCCCGACGCCGCTGGCGAATGCGACTTGCAACACCGTGTTGGGATCGTTGATCATCAGCTGCGGAGCGCCATCCGGCCCCTTGTTGCTGCGGTCGACGTTGGCGAGCGGGAAGAACTGCAGCTTCAGCGCCTCGCCGATGTCCTTCAGCGACTTGCCGGCCGAACGCTGGTCCTCGACCTGATCCAGCAGCGGCTGCAACTGGTCCTGCGCCTTCTTGATCGCGGCCTCGTCCTTCACTTGGCTCTTCACGTCCGCGAACGTGCGATTGACCGCCGGCTGGATGTCGGTGACGCGCGCAAGCACGGTTGTGAAGCGCCCCTCCACCGGGTCGGAGACCTTGTCCTTCGGCAACGCGAAGACGGCGTCGGCGATCTTCGGGTCGATCAGCCGATCCTTAGCGATGAGGCCGAGATCGATATCGGAATCCTTGGCTCCCGCTTCTTTGGCGACATCGCCGAACGCCTTGCCGCCGTCGAGGGCCTTCTTCGCCGCCTCGGCCGACGCCTTGTCCTTGAAGGCGATCTGCTGCACGCGCCGGCGCTCTGGCGTGTTGTACTTTTCCTTCGTCCCCTCGTAGGTGGTTTGCGCCTCAGCGTCGGAGACTTCGATCGACTTCTTGATCTCGTCGGTGGAGAGCAGCAGCACGTCGAGCTTGCGGAACTCCGGCGCCATGAAGTCACCCTTGTTCGCTTCGTAGAACGCCTTCAGCTTCGCTTCGTCCGGCTCGGGAACGGTCACCGCTTTGTCGGCGTCGATGGTGAAGTGTTCGGCGACCCGCGTCTCGTTTCGCCACGTGTTCGTAAGCTCGATCGATGCTTCTGGCACCGCCACGCCGTCGACCAGAGCCGACGTCAGCTGCTCGCGCAGCTCATCGCGACGGCGCAGCTGCAGGAAGCCGCGCTCGCTGAGGCCCAACCGCTCCAGGACGTTCTCGAACGCCAAGCGGTTGAACTTCCCGTCGGGACCTTTGAAGTTGTCGTCTTCCTTCATGGCGTCGATCAGCGCCGCATCCGACAGGGCGAGATCGAGCGCCGCGGCGTGCTGCTCCACCGCCGACCACGCGATGAGGCGCGCAAGCACCCGGTTGTCGAGGCCGTAGGCGTGCGCCTGCTCGCTCGTGATTCGGCGACCGGCTTGCTGCG
Source organism: Hyphomicrobium sp. CS1GBMeth3 (assembly GCA_943371625.1). Taxonomy (GTDB): domain Bacteria; phylum Pseudomonadota; class Alphaproteobacteria; order Rhizobiales; family Hyphomicrobiaceae; genus Hyphomicrobium_A. The sequence goes on along the minus strand of CALRVN010000214.1, from coordinate 732 downwards.
AGATCTGGTTGATCTCGTTCTGGAACGTGCGCTGGAACTCCTCGGCGCGGATCTCCTGGGTGCCCACTTTGGCGAGAGCGCCCCGGCCCCAGCCGGTGAACACGTCGGCGACGCCCCAGACAGTGAAACTCAGCACGAGCAGGCCGAAGAGAATTTTGGCGACGAATCCGGTAGAGCCGCGGCGAAGAGCGTCGAGCATTGAAAGGTCGTTCCGTTCCCTATGGCCGAACTGCCCCGGCGCATGTGCCCCAGGACCTTGCGGCGCGTGATCGGCCGGCGATTTGTGCGCCTAGCCTTGGCGTGGGCATGATATGAAGCGCAGCCGTTGCGGCTTTGCAAGTTTGCCGTGCGCGAAGTCCTCGCAGCATGCGGCCAATCATTAATATGGACGGGATTTCATGAAGGGGGAGCGATGACTGTGGGGATTAGGCCGCTCGTCGCCGGCAACTGGAAGATGCACGGCCAGGCGGCACAGCTCGCCGAGGCGCAGGCGGTGCGCGATGTCCTGGGCCAGGGGCCTGTCGATGCCATGATCTGCCCTCCATCGACCTTGCTGGCCCAGATGATGTGGACCCTCAAGGGTTCGCCCGTGCTCATTGGCGGCCAGGACTGTCATTGGGAAAAATCCGGCGCCTTCACCGGAGACATCGCCGCGGAAATGCTCGCCGACGCTGGCGCGAGCGCCGTCATCGTCGGTCACTCTGAGCGTCGCGCCGCACACGACGAACTCGA
>CALRVN010000213.1:0-7180 GCA_943371625.1 Hyphomicrobium sp. CS1GBMeth3 | reverse complement strand
GATGTGCGGGTTGTCGACCTCGATCAACGAGATGATCGTCTGGCGCGCTGTACAGGGCTTCATCGGCGGCGGCATGATCCCCACCGTGTTCGCGACGTCGTACGCGATCTTCCCGCCCTCGCGCCGTAGCACGATCACGCCGCTGATCGGACTCGTGGCGACGCTTGCCCCCACCATCGGCCCGACAGTCGGCGGCTACCTGACCGATACGCTGTCCTGGCACTGGCTGTTCTTCATCAACATTGTGCCGGGCATCGGCGTCACCCTCGCCGTGCTGGCCTTGGTCGACTTTGACGAGCCCGACTACTCGCTGTTCCGTAACTTCGACTTCATCGGCCTCATATCGATGGCCGGCTTCCTCGGTGCGCTCGAATACGTCCTGGAGGAGGGGCCGCGCAACGACTGGTTCGGCGACGAGACCGTGTTGCTGCTCGCGTGGGTGTCGGGCATCTCCGCCATCATCTTCTTTGCCCGAGTGTTGCTGGCGCGACAGCCGATCGTCGATCTCTCGGCCTTCTCGAACCGTAACTTTGCGCTGGGCTCGGTCTTCTCGTTCGTCCTCGGCATCGGCCTCTACGGGTTGACCTACCTCTACCCGGTCTATTTGGCGCAGATCCGCGGCTACAACGCCCTGATGATCGGCGAGACCCTGTTCGTTTCAGGCCTCGCCATGTTCGCCACCGCCCCCATCGCCGGGCGCCTGATGCCGTACGTCGACAAGCGCCTCATGCTCATGGCCGGCTTCATCTCCTTCGCCATCGGCACCTACCAGATGACCTGGATCACCGCCGACTGGGACTTCTACGACCTCCTGTGGCCGCAGATCTTCCGTGGCGTCGGCCTGATGCTGTCGATCATCCCCATCAACGACATCTCGCTGGGCACGCTGCCGCCCGACCGGCTCAAGAATGCGTCGGGGCTATTCAATCTGACTCGCAACCTGGGCGGCGCCTTCGGCCTGGCCGGTCTGACGACCATCCTGAACGACCGCACCGACCTGCATTTGGCGCGGCTTCATGAAGCTGTCACATGGTCCCGGCCGCAGGTCATGGAAACGCTCGACGCGCTGACCCATCGCTTTTCCGCTTACGGCAGCGACGCTCAAGCCATGGCCCTGAAAAAGCTCATGCAAATCACCCACCGGCAGGGCGTCGTCATGGCGTTTTCTGATCTCTTCCTGCTGCTGACGCTGCTCTTCGCGGCACTGGCTTTGGCCGCAATTATGGTGACAAAACCGTCATCCACAGGAACTAACGCCGGCCATTGAACGGGCCTCAGTCAATTAAGGCGGGCCGGTTTCGGTCGCCGCATCAAGTCCATCGGCCGGGCAATAAATTCGATCCGTTAACCATCCTTGCCATCAGTCGGCCAAAATGTCGCGACAAGTGTGAACGCGAGGGCACTGGTTAGTATCGAGTCCAGGAGACTGCGTCGTGAACGCAAACAATAAGGCGTTGTCGGCCTATGAGCCGCCACGCGCGCCGGGGGCCGAACCGACCCTGGCGCTACCCCTGCAGGTCTACATCATCGAAACCATCGAGCGCGACGAGCGGCGTAAGGTGCTGCGGCAGCTGTCGATCGTTGCCACGCTCGTCATTGGCTTGTTCGTATCGCAGTGGCCGGTGGCATTCAGTGCAGCCAACGCGGTGCCGACGGTGCAGGTCAGCACGCAGGCCAAAGGCTTTGCCGCACCATCGCCGGTGATGGTCGAGCGGCTGACCTTCGCCCCTAGCCTCGGCCCGGCGGCGCCCTAAGAGGGTAATCTCAAAGCAACCTCAGCGGCGATCCTGGCGCCGCTTGCGGTTATTTCGGCTCCGCTGCCGCATCACCCGTCGTGATGCAGGACAGATAGATCGTCGATCCGTTCACGTCCCCCCACAGGATGACCGCCTCGCGCGCGTCATTCCGAACGATCCAGATCGTGTCGGTTGCAATGCTGCCCTTGCGCTGCTCCACCGCGTAGCCGGTCTTCTCGTAGCTCTCGCGGGTCTTCGCGACGATCACCGCCGGCCCGCCATGGCCGATCCCCCAGCCGAGGAACGCGTAGTGGTCCATGCAGGCCTTGCCCTGCGAGACCGCGATATCGCCGATGAGCTGCATCTTGTTGGCGAAGTTATCGCTCATCCACGTCCTCGCCCCGGGCGCGACCACCACTCCGGTTACCTGGTCGCGGTCGATGTCCTTGTCCTCCTCGGCCCTGACCGAGGCGGTCCAAACGAACATCGCGGCCACGACGCCGAACCAGATCCTGAAGCGCATCCATTTCCTCATCGATATCTGAAGCATCGTTATACGAGGCTGCTCAGCGTCGAGAACTCATCGTCCGACAACGTGATGTCGACTGCCGCGATGTTCTCCTCCAGATGCTTAACCTTGCCCGTGCCAGGGATCGGCAGGATGACAGGACTGCGCTTCAGCAACCAGGCGAGCGCGATCTGGCCCGGGCTCGCATTGTGATGATCCGCGATCGCATCCAGCGGCGAGCCCGGCCGCGCGAGGTTGCCGGCCGCGAGCGGAAACCACGGAATGAATCCGATGCCATGCTTTTCGCAATGATCGACCACACCCTCGCTCTTGCGGTTGGTGAGATTGTAGAGGTTCTGCACCGTCGCAACCTTGAAGTGCTTCTGCGCCGCGATGATGTCGTCCACGTCCACCTCGCTCAGGCCGACGTGTCGGATAAGACCCTCCTTCTGCATCGCGGCAATAGCAGCGAACTGCTCTTCGCGCGGCACGGCAGTGTCGATACGATGGAGCTGCCACAGATCTATCCGCTCGACGCCGAGGCGACGCATGCTGATGAACACCTGCTGCCGCAGATAGTCGGGGCGCCCGCACATCGGCCATTCGTTCGGGCCGGTACGCAGCAGCCCGCCCTTGGTCGCAATGACGAGCCCCTTGTAGGGAAACAGCGCTTCGTGAATCAGGCGCTCGCTGATCTCGGGGCCGTAGCTGTCCGCCGTGTCGATAAGATTGATGCCGAGCTCCGGAACGCTCTTCAAAGTTTGCAGCGCCCCGTCGCGATCCTCCGGCTCTCCCCATATGCCTTTGCCGACGATGCGCATTGCGCCGAAGCCGAGGCGATGCACGGCGAGGTCGCCGCCGATCTTGAACGTGCCGGACTTCGCGGCATTGGCGATCGTCATGGGATGCTCCGATTGCGGGGTGTGTTTTACGGGGGGGGGGGCGGAGAGCGTGTGACAGTGCTCTGATGATGGCTGGAACAGTGCTCGATATCCTCTACGGCGTTCGGTCGCATTTGGCGAGCAATGGAACCATTGGGAATGCCGGAGTGTTCTCCCCGCGAACAACGGAGGACAGACCAATGAAAATGAAACTCACGCTCGCCGCTATCGCGACCGCCACGGCCGCGTTCTGCTTCGCCCCTCAGGCCGCCAGCGCGGCACCCGCACTTGGCGACACCAAGCAGGCAACCAATAGTAACGTCGAGCAGGCCGGCTATCGTCACGGCCGTCGCCACTGGCGTCACCGCCATTACCATCGCCGCGGCTACGGACACGGCCACCGCTACTATCGCCGGCCGGGCTTTGGAGTCTATCTCGGCTTCTAATCGCTCATAGGCCTGCCAGGATGCCTCAGCGCCACGCCGCTGGGGCATTCTTGCTATGCGAACGCTCGTTCTCCTGACATCTTCTGCCTGCACGATCTCGAAGTCTTGGCGTTGGATGTTGAGGAATGGGCCGATGTTGATTTCTCGCCGTCAAGCACTGGCAGCGTTCGCGGCCGTTGCCGCATACGCACCCCAGAGCTATGCGGGCGACGCAACGTCATTGCCGCCCATCAGCGTGACCAAGGATCCGAACTGCAGTTGCTGCGAAGGGTGGGTCGATCACCTGAAGCACGCGGGCTTCCCCGTCACCGTCGTGACGGCAACCAATCTCAAGGCAACAAAAGCCCGCCTTGGTGTCCCCGAAGATCTTGCCTCGTGTCACACCGCCGAGATCGGCGCGTATGTAGTCGAAGGGCACGTGCCCGCGATTGCGATCCGTCGTCTGCTCGATGAGCAGCCGCGAGCTATTGGCCTCGCCGTGCCCGGCATGCCAGCGGGCTCGCCCGGCATGGGTGGTGAGCCCGAAGCGTACGACGTCATCCTCTTTGCGAAGGATGCTCGCTCGAACTACGGCCGCTACCGCGCTGACCAGGCCATCTGATCTCCGCAGACTCCCGCGCACAAAAAGCAGCAGCTCGAATTGATCTGCACCCGCTAGGCTTCGCTTAACGGTGACGGCCTTCTGCGGTCGCAACGCCATCCTGATCCGCCGATTGTTCGGCGCGGGCCAACAGCCCTGGTGGCGAACGCCGGATTATCGCGCCATTCGATCCCGGTATTTTGCCAACAGCGGCTGCACCCAGTGCAGCGCCCAGCTGACGATTGAACGCGAGAGCGAGGAGATTGCATCATGGCGACTTTCACAACGCGCGACGGCACTGAAATTTATTACAAGGATTGGGGCACCGGGCAGCCGGTCGTATTCAGCCACGGCTGGCCGCTGTCATCGGATGCTTTTGAAGATCAGATGTTCTACCTCGCCGAGCGCGGATACCGCGTCATCGCACATGATCGCCGCGGGCACGGCCGCTCAAGCCAGCCCTGGACCGGCAATGACATGGATCACTACGCCGACGACCTCGCCGAACTGGTCAAGAAGCTCGACCTGAAGGATGCGATCCATGTCGGTCACTCGACCGGCGGTGGTGAGGTCGCGCGCTATATCGGCCGCCACGGCACCAAACGTGTTGCCAAGGCCGTGCTCATTTCCGCCGTGCCACCGCTGATGCTCAAAACGCCGGCCAATCCCACCGGCACACCGATCGAAGTCTTCAATCAGTTACGCGCCGGCGTGCAGGCTGACCGCTCGCAGTTCTTCAAGGACCTCAGCCTTCCCTTCTACGGTTACAACCGCCCGGGCGCGAAAGTCTCCGAAGGCGTGCGCGAGCAGTTCTGGTTGCAGAGCATGGTGGCCGGCTTCCCCGCTGCGTACTTCTGCATCAAGGCCTTCTCCGAGACCGACCAGACCGAGGACTTGAAGAAGTTCGACATCCCCACGCTGATCATCCAGGGCGACGACGACCAGATCGTACCGCCCGCCGCCGCCAGCACGCTGCAGGCCAAGCTCATCAAGGGCGCCGAGGTGAAAATCTACAAGGGTGCCCCGCACGGGCTGTGCACGACCATGAAGGATCAGCTCAACGAGGATCTGCTCGCCTTCATCCAGGGCAAGCGCGCGGTCGGTAGTAAGGCCGCCTGATAGCGACTACCGACAGACACGACATGCGTCGGCCCAACGCCGGCGCGTGCACCTTTAAGCGGCGGCGAGGTGCCCGAGCCCCGCCGCCTTGAGGTCGGCGACGGTGCGCTTGATCTCAGCCACCAGCCAGGCATGGAACGCCGTCGCTGCCTTGCTAGGCTTCTTCGCTGGACTCCGGACGAGATAGTACGCGTGGTGCCGCACCACGACGTCGAATGGACTGACCAGCCGCTTCGCGATCAGGGCATCCGCTGCTTGTGTTGCGTCGGCGAGCGCGAACCCCTGGCCGGCCTCGGCGGCCGCGATGGCGAGATAGCCTTTGAGGTTCGGACCCGCGGCTTCGATCTCCTCCGAGACGCCGGCGGCCTCGAGCCAGTCGGTCCAATGATGCTTCGGATCCTCCTGCAGCAGCGTCACCCGCGCCAGGTCGGCCGGGACGCGCACCTTGGACTTCTTCAGCATCCCGGGGCTGCAAACAGGGGTGAGGTCGGAGTCGAGGAGCTTGACCGCGATGACGTCGTCCCAGTTGCCGTCGCCGTAGCGCAGGCCGATGTCGACGGAATCCCGCCCGAAGTCGACCAGCCGGTTGGTCGGGTCCAGAACCAGGTCGACTTCCGGATGGGCCGACGTAAAGCTCCCGAGCCGAGGTACCAGGTAGAGCGCCGCAAACGACACCTCGGCGCTGATCACAAGTTGCCGCCGGCTGCGCTTGGGCGCGAACCGGTCGATCGCGGCGGCCATGATGTCGAACGAGCGTGTCAGCTCTCGCGCCAGTAGCTGCCCTGCCTCGGTGATCTCGACCCCGCGTCCGGTGCGTTTGAAGAGCGTCGTGCCGAGCGTCGCTTCCAGATCCCGGATATGCCGGCTGATGGCGGCATGGCTCACGTTCAGTTCGACCCCCGCAAGCGAGAAGCTCGCGTGCCGAGCCGCGCATTCGAACGCTCTCAAAGCGTTGAGGGGAGGGAGGTGCCGCACGGCCAGACACGTAACAAAATGTTACATCTGCTGTCAAGCAATGCCGTTTGTCTTTCCCCCACGGCGCAAGCTACAAGCTCCCCAACAGCAAGACGAACTTTGGAGACTAAAATGTTTACCGCCATCGAGGCCGTGATCGAGACGATCGAGGCCATACTCTATCCCGCCAAGACTGATCAGCGGGATAAGACCTACAACTAAACACCAACTAATACTTCGCCGCATGCCAGTATTTCGGCCCGTCGTTGGAATCCCCACGGCGGGCCGGGCCATTTTTCTAGAGAGTTTCTACCCATGACTGCCCGCTGGCGCGCAATGACCGCCGCCGATGTTGAGGCGGTAAACGCCATCGCCGCCCGCGTCCACCTGGACTATCCGGAAGATGAAACGGTCTTCGCCGAGCGCCAGCGGCTGTACCCCGCCGGATGTCTCGTGCTCGATCTCGACGGCCGGCCTGCCGGATACACGCTGACCCATCCGTGGAACTACCTCAGCCCACCGGCACTCAACGTTGCGCTGGGCGCGCTGCCGCAAACACCGTCGACCTATTACATCCACGACGTGGCTTTACTGCCCGAAGCGCGAGGAGCCAGCGCCGGGTCGGATGCCGTTCGCGCCATCATCGCCCACGCCGCCACGACCGGCATTGCGAACATGTCGCTCATCGCCGTGAAGGGCACGCAGGGGTTCTGGTCCCGCCACGGGTTCACTGTCGTCGAAAATCCTGGGCTCCACGCGAAGCTCGCGAGCTACGACGACCCAGCGGCCCGCTACATGGTCCGCCCGCTCTGAGCCGCGAGAACGTCTCGTGCACTCACACGCTGAGCAACAGGTGCTCGCGCTCCCACGGACTGATCACGCGCATGAACTCCTCGAACTCCGAGCGCTTGAGCTCCAGGTAGACGTGGCAGAAGCGCAAGCCGAGCACCTCGTGC
>CALRVN010000212.1:0-7191 GCA_943371625.1 Hyphomicrobium sp. CS1GBMeth3 | reverse complement strand
GCCGCCGGCATGGGTGGCGGCACGGGTACGGGCGCTGCAGCGGTCATCGCGCGCGCTGCCAAGGACCTCGGCATTCTCGTCGTCGGCATCGTGACCAAGCCGTTCCACTTCGAGGGCGCGCGGCGTGCCCGCATCGCGGAAGGCGGCATCGTTGAAATCCGCAAGTACGTCGACACGCTGATCGTCATCCCGAATCAGAATCTCTTCCGCGTCGCCAATGAGAAGACAACCTTCGCCGAGGCCTTCGTGCTCGCCGATCAGGTGCTCTATTCGGGCGTCGCCTGCATCGTCGACCTGATCATCAAGGAAGGCTTGATCAACCTCGACTTCGCCGACGTGCGCACCGTGATGAGCGGCATGGGCTCGGCCGTCATGGGCACGGGCGAAGCCTCGGGGGAGCGCCGCGCTTCGATCGCCGCCGAGGAAGCCATCGCCAATCCGCTGCTCGACGACGTCTCACTGAAGGGCGCCCGCGGGCTGCTGCTTTCCATCACCGGCGGTCGCGGCCTCACGCTGTACGAGGTGGACGAGGCGGCGAGCCGCGTGCGTCAGGAAGTCGATCCCGAAGCCAACATCATTGTCGGCGCAACCTTCGATGAGTCGCTCGGGGATAAGGTTCGCGTGTCGATCGTCGCCTCGGGCATGGCCCGCGTCGGCGAGCCCGCCCCGATGATGCCGGCCCCGGTCGATCCGCGGTTAGCTCGCGCCCGCCCACAGCCTGAGCAACACGCGCCCCCGCCGCCGCCCCAACAGCCCCGCCACGAGCCGCAGCGCTTCCCCCCGCCGCGCGACGACGACGTGCAGCGCCGCCTAACCGAGGCGATCGGCCAGCCGCCTGAGCCGCCGCAGAATCAGCAATCGCCCTACGATCACGCCGGCCAGCCCCGTGAAACCTGGCGCGCCCCGGGCAACGTCGTCATCGAGGAAGGCTTCTCGCACCTCGCCTGGCCACCCCAAACAGCGGCCCGAGGTACGCCACAGCAGCCGGCCCAGCGAAGCCCAGAATCGTTCGTCCCGGCTCCGACGGTGGACGTAAGACGCGCCGCCATGCGCCGCATGCCGGAAGTTGAGGATTTCCCGCCGGTTGCGCAGCGCGAGTATCGCGCCAAGACGGGCTATGCAACTCCGCCGCCCGCTCCCCAGGGTGCAGACGAGCCACAGCGTCGGGGCATCCTCCAGCGCATCATGGGACGCGGCCGCCGTGACGAGTTCGACGACGTCCAGACCGGCAATGCCGCACCCGATCCACGCCGCGCCGCGGGCACCTCACCCGACGATTGGTGGGCAGGGACTGATTCGCAGCCGGATGATGACCAGGGCCAATCCGGAGCCCTTCCGGAGTTCTTCAATCGTCAGCGCAAGTAGCATCGCTGCCTCCGGAATCCGCGCAAAATCAGGCAAAATCGCGTCTGTTTCATCCCGGTAACACAAAGTAAGAAACCGTGATTTGGCGCTGCCGCGAACCTCGGCGTATCGTCCTAATTGTTAACGACAAGCGTTCGCTAAGTCCCTGCACTACCAAGGGCGCAGCTCGAAACGACGCCCCGGCAAGTTAACCGATTACGCGATTTTGGGACGCGGACGAATGTTGGGGGTGGTGGCTGCCAGGGCACACTGGTGGTTGCTGAAAAGTCATCGAGGGGACGGGCGCAATATGTCGAATCGATTTATCGGCGCGCGACAAACCACGATCGCGCGCGAGATCGAGGTGACAGGGACGGGGGTCCACAGCGGAGCGCCAGTTTCGGTTATTCTGCATCCTGCAGCTGCCGATACTGGGCTCCGTTTTCTTGTCACCAAGCGCGGCCGCGTGGTCGCGGAAATTCCAGCCAGCATCGAGCACGTCAAGAACCTCACGCTGTGCACGGTCATCGGCAATGATGCCGGTGTGACGGTAAGCACCGTCGAGCACCTTCTCGCCGCTCTGCGCGGCCTGTCGATCGATAACTGCATCATCGAGATCGACAGCAAGGAAGTCCCGATCATGGACGGCAGCTCCGCCTGCTTCGTCGACATGATCGACGACGTCGGCATCCGCGAGCTTTCTACCCCACGCCGCTACATCAAGGTTCTGAAGCCGATCAAGGTCCAGGAAGGCGAGAGCTGGGGTGAGCTTACCCCGCACATCGGTTTCCACCTCGACGTCGAGATCGACTTCCCCAGCGACCTCATCGGCAAACAGCGCCTTGCGCTTGATATGACGCCCGGCGTCTTCCGCGACGAAATCTGCCGCGCCCGCACCTTCGGTTTCATGAGTGACGTCGAGCGCCTTTGGAAGGCCGGCCTTGCCCTCGGAGCCAACCTCACCAACACCATCGCCATCGGCGACAACAAGATCATGAACCGCGAAGGCCTGCGCTACCCGCAGGAGTTCGTGCGCCACAAGATGCTTGATGCCGTGGGTGACTTGACGCTGGCCGGCAAGCCGCTGCTCGCCGCTTACCGCTCGGTCAAGGGTGGCCACCGCCTCAACTCGCTGGTGGTTCAGGCACTGCTCGCTGACACGGACGCTTGGACCATCGTCCAAGGCCCGCGCGTGCGGGAGGCCAAGCCGGTCGACATGGGCTTCGCCATCGCCGCCGGCGAGTGAACCTGACGACCTGATCGAACCTTGCGCGCGGCCTCCGGGCCGCGTTGCAATTTGGGGGTACCGCAGACGTCGGCCGCCCCTCACCTCAGGCCCGTTTTTGCAGTCCCGTGTGACCGTAAGAGCGCGCCTCCGGTCCTATAACAAACATAATCCCCCCGTAGCCGGAATGGGTGGTTGAAGAGCCGGTGGGCCGCGCTATCGCGGGCTTTGAAAGTTGTGTTAGGGGTGAGTGGACAGGTGGGCTGAGGCACGCCGAGTCCAACGAAAGCAGGCCAATGCCGCAGGTGGGGAAAGTCAAAGCTTCTTCGAACGTCCGCCGGGTCCTCCATGGCTTGGCGCTCGCTGCCGCTACTGCTGTCGTGGCCGGCTGCGCTTCGTCGGGCGACGCCGCCCGCATGCTCAATCCCGATCCCCCTTCTAAGATGTTTGCCGACGCCGACGCCATGCAGGCGAAGGGCAAGTTCGAGGAAGCCGCAAAGAAGTTCGAGGACGTCGACCGCGAGCACCCCTATTCGCCCGAGGCGCGCCGCGCCATCGTTATGTCCGCCTATGCCTACTACAAGGCCGGTAAGCTGCCCGAGGCCATCGCCTCCGCCGAGCGCTACACGACCATGCACCCGGGCACCAAGGAAGCCCCGCTTGCCCATCACATCATCGCGCAGGCGTACTTCGAGCAGCGCAACCAGCCGAACCGCGACCAGGACGCGACGCGCAAGGCGCTCGCCCAGCTGAAGACGCTCAAGACCCGCTACCCGGACAGCACCTATGCCCAGAAGGCTGATAATCAGATCCGCCTCTGCGAGGACACGCTCGCTGCCCAGGAGATGGAGGTCGGTCGCTATTACCTGAAGAACGGCAACCACATCGCCGCGATCAATCGCTTCAAGACCGTCGTGACCGACTACCAGACCACGGCCCACGTCGAGGAAGCGCTCTACCGGTTGACCGCCACCTATCTGTCGCTCGGTATCGCGCCCGAAGCCCAGAACGCGACGGCTGTGTTGGGCTACAACTTCCCCAACTCGTCCTGGTACAAGGAATCCTACGCGCTGCTGAACAAGCAGGGCCTGATGCCTCAGGTCAGCCAGGGCTCTTGGATGACCGACGTCATGAAGCCCGCGAAGGGCCCGGCATCGCCGCCGCCACCGATGTCCAGCGCACCGCCTGCCGCCAAGCAGCCGCCGGCCGCATTGCCCGACTGGGGCACCACCACCAAGGGCCCGCTGCCGCCATCCACTCTCGGCGGCCCTCGCCCGGCCTCCTGATCTTACACATCTCGCGAGTGTCATCCCGGGGCTCGTCCCCGGGATCCATTGATCCACAAGCTCCGCTCCTGGGCGTTGGCTGGATCCCGGCAACAAGTGCCGGGATGACATAGGGACTGAAGCGATGTCTGCCGTGTTCTTGTGGGCTCAACCGTCCTGCGGTTTGCCTCGGGTGGGGCTTGAGATATTGCTGACGCCATGAGCGACAAGGACTTCAGCGCCGTTCCCGTTGGCGACCTGACGCGGCCCCAGGCAGAGGCTGAGTTGCGCCGGCTGGCAGGGCTCATCCGCCACCACGACGAGCTCTATTACCGTCAGGACGCGCCCGAGATATCCGACGCCGACTACGATGCCCTGCGCCGTCGCAACGACGCCATCGAGGAGCGCTTTCCCAAGCTCGTCCGTCCCGACAGCCCTTCAAAGCGCGTCGGCGCCCCAGCCTCCGATGGATTCGGAAAAATCCGTCACACAGTACCGATGCTGTCGCTCGGCAACGCCTTCGAGGCCGCCGACGTCACCGACTTCGTCGAGCGCGTGCACCGCTTCCTCAAGCTGCCCGACGATGCACCGCTCGCCTTCATGGCCGAGCCGAAGATCGACGGCCTGTCGATCTCGCTGCGCTACGTCGATGGTGAACTCGTCGAGGCGGCAACGCGCGGTGACGGATCGGAAGGCGAGAACGTCACGCGCAACGTGATGACGATCAGCGAGATTCCGCATCGCCTGCAAGGTCGCAACGTGCCCCAGCTCATCGACGTGCGCGGCGAGATCTACATGACCCGCGACGACTTCGCGATGCTCAACGAGAAGCAGGCGGCGAGCGGCGGCAAGGTGTTCGCAAACCCGCGCAACTCCGCCGCGGGATCGCTGCGCCAGCTCGATGTCTCGATCACCGCCTCGCGTCCGCTGCGCTTCTTCGCCTATGCCTGGGGCGAGGCTTCGCAGCTTCCTGCCGATACGCAGTCCGGGGTCGACGCCGCATTTGCCAAATGGGGCCTGCCCGTCAACAAACGCGCGCGCATCTGCACCGGCGCCGAGGAGCTGATCGCTTACTACGAAGGTCTCGCGAAGGATCGCGCCGAGCTGCCGTACGATATCGACGGCGTCGTCTACAAGGTCGACCGGCTCGACCTGCAGGAGCGCTTGGGGTTCGTCTCGCGCTCGCCGCGCTGGGCCATCGCACACAAGTTCCCCGCCCAGCAGGCCATGACCGTGCTGAACGGCATCGACATCCAGGTCGGCCGCACGGGGGCACTGACGCCTGTCGCACGGCTCGAGCCCGTGACGGTCGGTGGCGTCGTCGTCACTAACGCCACCCTGCACAACGAGGACGAGATCACCCGCAAGGACGTGCGCATCGGCGACACCGTCGTCATTCAGCGCGCCGGCGACGTCATTCCGCAAATCACGGGCATCGTTGCGGACAAGCGTCCCAAAGGCGCCAAGCCCTACAAGTTTCCCGAGCTTTGCCCGTTCTGCGGTAGCCACGCCGTGCGCGAGACTAACGAAAAGACCGGCAAGGTCGACGTGGTGCGCCGTTGCACTGGCGGCCTCATCTGCCCGGCGCAGCGCGTCGAGCGCCTGAAGCATTTCGTCTCCCGCAACGCCTTCGACATCGAGGGCCTGGGCGAGAAGAACATCCAGGCCTTCTACGACGAGGGCCTGATCCAGTCGCCCGAGGACATCTTCACGCTTGCGGTTCGCGATGCCCGCTCGACCAAGCAGCTGGAGGATCGCGAGGGGTGGGGGCCGCAGTCGGCCACCAAGCTGTTCAACGCCATCGCCGCGCGACGCAACATTGCGCTCGACCGCTTCATCTTCGCGCTCGGCATCCGCCACGTCGGCGAGACGACGGCCAAGCTGCTCGCGCGCTTCTACGGCACCATCGAAAATTTCCGCAGCGCCATGATCGAGGCCGCCAAGGGCAAGGATGCCGACGCCTTCAAGGAGCTCGACAACATCGAGGGCATCGGCGAGGTCGTCGCCGAAGCTATCGCCGACTTTTTCGCCGAGCCACACAACGTGCGTGTCGTCGACGAATTGCTCAAGGAGGTCTCGCCCCAGCCCCTCGAAGCCGTCGACACGACTTCGGCCGTAGCCGGAAAAACCGTTGTGTTCACAGGCACTCTAGCGCTCCTCACCCGGGGCGAGGCCAAGGCCCAGGCGGAGCGGCTGGGCGCCAAGGTCGCGGGCTCGGTGTCGGGAAAGACCGACTATGTGGTCGCAGGCGCAGACGCCGGCTCCAAGCTCGCCAAGGCGCGCGAGCTGGGCGTCAATGTGCTCACCGAGGAGGAGTGGCTGCAGTTGACCGGTGGCGGCGAACGCGGCTAGTTGCCGGGTAGACATACAACACTGAGTCGCCGCTCGTCCGAGCGAACGCCACCAGCAAGGGGAATACCGAATGCTGCGGAGACGCCGCCTATCTTCCGGAGTGCGCCTCGAGCCCCCGCTGCCATTTCGCCTTTTCAATAAGCTCGGACCTCTGGTGCGCGCGCTCGGCCTCTGGCCCAAGATCAACATCGACGCCCAGATGCGGAGGACCGAGAAGAAGTACGAGCGCAAGGACTGGCGCCCGGAGCTGCTTCGCGCACTGCCGCCTCGCGCCAAGGCCTTCAACGAGGATGCCGACTTGTCGTTGTTCGGCGCGCTCGTTGTCAGGGACGAGTTCCTCAAGAGCATGGACAACGCCATGGCGCTCGAGGATCTGATCGCGCGCCATCCGGAAATCCTCGAGCAGGAGATCCGCCGCCCGCTGTTCGTGCTCGGCCTTGCCCGCACCGGCACCACGCTGCTGCAGCGGCTGCTCTCGCTGCACTCCGGCGCCCGCTTCGTGCCGTTCTGGGAAGGCTACTCGCCGTTCCCGCGCGAGGTCGGCAATCACCAGGGCGGCAAGGACGGCCGCTGGCGCGAAGCCAACTTCCAGACGAAGCTTCTGCATCTCGTCGGGGCCGAGCTCAACAAAATCCATCCCATCGAGACCGACGATCCGGAGGAGTGCTACCACCTCTTCCGCAATCACTTCCTCGTCTCGCCGGGCTTCGATTTCGCCTACGTGCCGAGCTACTGGAAGTGGTGGGACGCGCAGTCCTATCAGGACGTCTACCGCATGCATAAGCGCCAGCTTCAGGCGCTGCAGTGGCTCGACCCGAACCAGCACTGGGTACTGAAGTGTCCCAACCATCTCGCGGGACTGAAGTACTTGCTCGAGACCTATCCCGACGCGCGCATCATCTACACGCAGCGTAGCCCGGACAAGACCGTCGCGTCGCTCGCCAGCCTCACCGCAGTTATGTGGAGCATGACGTCCGAGACCGTCGATCTGAAAGAAGTCGGCAC
>CALRVN010000211.1:0-7200 GCA_943371625.1 Hyphomicrobium sp. CS1GBMeth3 | reverse complement strand
GATGGTACTGCAGCGTCTCGGCTGACATGTACGGTCCGAGCGCGTCGTAGGCATAGGGGAGCGGCGGGAGCTGGAATGTCATATCGGCCTCCGGTGTCAGGTGCTGGCAGTGCACGGGTGGGGAATTGATTGGCGGCGAAACCTACCGGCTCGCATGTGCGATGGCAACGCAGCCTTTGCACGCCAGTTCCGTCCGCTGGCGATGCGCTGCGGTCTTGCCGGAACCAATCGGAGATGCATTGAAAGGGTGAGGGCGCAGCGACCCTGAACGCTGCGCCCTCGTGGATCACTCCGGGAAGATGGGAGTTCAGGGTTGAGATGAACCTAGAGCCCGCCACCTGAACGCTGCCTGAACGCAATTTGCGTATGAATAGGCCGGCTAGGGGGCACTCAATCGCGGCAAATCTCTAGCAGCCATTCGCAAATAAAAACGCGAAAGCCGAGCTGTTTATTCGCGCATTGGTTGCAGGTTGCAGTGCGCTCGAGTTTACTTTCGTACAATCATTTTTTGACCGGCTTGACAAAATGAAGGCAAAAAGTAATTGAAGCTCCTCTACAAGTGGCAATTGCAAAATTTGCCTTAGACAAGTGCGTTGAGGAAGGACTGCCGGATGGCCACGCCGAACGTTGATAAAATGTCGCTCAAGGATCTGCTCGAGCTGGAAGCGAAAGTCCAGAAGGCTATTGGCGCCGCTCGCGATCGTGAGCGTTCTGAAGTGAAGCATGCATTGGCGCAGCTGGCGGAAAAGCGTGGGTTTTCAGTTTCGGAGCTGTTTGGCGGCCGTGGTCGCGGCAAGTCGAGCGCTGCCAAGTTCGTCAACCCCGACAACAAGTCCGAGACCTGGACGGGCCGCGGCCGCAAGCCGAATTGGCTCGTCGCCAAGCTCGGCAAAGGCGCCAAGATCACCGATTTCGCGATTTAGCCGTTACGTTATTCGCGGCAATCGCCCGTCAAAGACAGACCGAAAGAGGCCCGCCGGCCAAAGCCGCAGCGGGCCTTCTTATATTCCGGTCGATCCTTGATAAGGATGGCATAGGAAATGAGGCTTGAGCGGCCTCGCTCGTAAACCCCAAAGTCATTTCTGACAAACGGAGCAAAAGTCTTTTCCCGCATCGGCTGGGTTCGACATCGCCGATCACCATGCGCTTTTTGGTCATAAACGCAGAGGGAGCCGTCATGAACATTTCATCGGCGCCACTGACGTGACGTCATCCGCCGTCATCGACCGGTGAAGCCCGTTCGTCGATTGAACCGGCAGGTGCCCGCTGCCTGAAAATCACCCTGAACCGCCTGCTAAGACTTCATTAGTGCGCCGCCGGCGAAGTGCCCCGCCGCGGTCGTGGCTCGGATTTTTGGCACTCAATTCTTGACAGTGCTAACAGTCAAGATCATATACGCGGCGCGGGGCCGACAAAGGCTGACCAGGGCACGATCGTGCTCCGCACCCATGCTTCTCACCGCTGTGCGGATGAGACTCTAGGTTTCAAAAAGAGCAGCCATATCATGAGGGTAATCCCATGAAGTTCCGTCCTCTTCATGACCGCGTCGTCGTTCGCCGCATTGAGGAAGATACCAAGACCGCAGGCGGCATCATCATCCCCGACACCGCCAAGGAGAAGCCCATACAAGGCGAAATCGTCGCCGTCGGCCCCGGTGCCCGCGACGAGGCCGGCAAGGTCAATGCCCTCGACGTGAAGCCCGGCGACCGCGTGCTGTTCGGCAAGTGGAGCGGCACCGAGGTGAAGATCGACGGCGAGGATCTCGTGATCATGAAAGAGAGCGACATCTTCGGCGTGATTGAGGGTAAGGCCAACGTCAAGGCGGCCGCCTAACTCCCCAACTGAGCCGTCAAATAGTCAGTCCAAGCTGATAGGAGCTTTCCCCACATGTCCGCAAAAGACGTGAAGTTTTCCCAGGACGCGCGCGAGAAGATGCTGCGCGGTGTCGACATTCTTGCCAACGCCGTCAAGGTCACGCTCGGTCCCAAGGGCCGCAACGTCGTGATCGAGAAGTCGTTCGGTGCCCCCCGCATCACCAAGGACGGCGTCACCGTCGCCAAGGAGATCGAGCTCGAAGACAAGTTCGAGAACATGGGCGCCCAGATGGTCCGCGAGGTCGCATCCAAGACCTCCGACCTCGCCGGTGACGGCACCACGACGGCCACCGTTCTCGCCCAGGCCATCGTCAAGGAAGGCGCCAAGTCGGTTGCCGCCGGCGCCAACCCGATGGATCTGAAGCGCGGCATCGACCTCGCCGTCGCCGCCGTCGTCGAAGAGCTCAAGAGCAAGGCCCAGAAGATCAAGTCCAACGACGAGATCGCCCAGGTCGGCACAATCTCCGCCAACGGCGACACCGAGATCGGCGCCAAGCTCGCCGAAGCCATGAAGAAGGTCGGCAACGAGGGCGTCATCACCGTCGAGGAATCGAAGAGCCTCGAGACCGAGCTCGACGTCGTCGAAGGCATGCAGTTCGACCGCGGCTATCTCTCGCCCTACTTCATCACCAACGCCGAGAAGATGATCGCCGAACTCGAGAACCCCTACATTCTCATCCACGAGAAGAAGCTCTCCGGCCTGCAGGCGATGCTCCCCGTTCTCGAGGCGGTCGTGCAGTCGGGTAAGCCGCTGCTGATCATCGCCGAGGACGTCGAGGGTGAAGCTCTCGCAACGCTCGTCGTCAACAAGCTTCGCGGCGGCCTCAAGGTCGCTGCCGTGAAGGCGCCCGGCTTCGGCGATCGCCGCAAGGCCATGTTGGAGGACATCGCAACCCTCACCGGCGGCCAGACGATCTCGGAAGATCTCGGCATCAAGCTCGAGAACGTGACGCTGCAGATGCTCGGCCGCGCCAAGAAGGTGACCATCGACAAGGAGAACACCACCATTGTCGACGGCGCCGGCAAGAAGGACGACATCGAAGCCCGCGTGAAGCAGATCAAGGCGCAGATCGAGGAGACCACCTCGGACTACGACCGTGAGAAGCTGCAGGAGCGTCTCGCCAAGCTGGCCGGCGGTGTTGCCGTGCTGAAGGTCGGCGGCGCCACCGAGATCGAGGTCAAGGAGCGTAAGGACCGCGTCGACGACGCGCTGCACGCCACCCGCGCGGCCGTCGAAGAAGGCATCGTCCCCGGCGGCGGCGTCGCTCTGCTCCGCGCCATCAAGTCTCTCGAGAACCTGAAGGTCGACAACGACGACCAGAAGGTCGGCATCAGCATTGTCCGCAAGGCGCTGCAGGCTCCGGCCCGCCAGATCTTCACCAACGCTGGTGAGGATGGCTCAGTGATCGTCGGCAAGATCCTCGAGAACAGCAAATACAACTACGGCTACAACGCTCAGACGCACGAGTACGGCGACCTCGTCTCCGAAGGCGTGATCGATCCGGCTAAGGTCGTGCGTTGCGCTCTGCAGGACGCGGCCTCGGTCGCCGGCCTGCTGATCACCACCGAAGCCATGATCGCCGAACTGCCCAAGAAGGAGCACTCTCACGCTCCGATGCCGGGCGGCGGCATGGGCGGTATGGGCGGCATGGACTTCTAAGCCGTTCACCCGGACTGACTACCAAAGGGCGTGGCGCGAGCTGCGCCCTTCGTTGTTACAGGCGCCCACTGCGCGCATAAGCTGCACTTAGCTGTGAATGTTTGGAAGCCGCGCGCCTGTGATGCGGGCTTTTTCGCGACTCCCGGGGTATTTAACCCCGTGTCTGTGGCCACGATGCGCCATGTTAGCCTTGACGGCATTATGCATCGATTGCCACATGCCTGATGGTTCGTTTGCGTCGAATCCGGCCCAGCCACGGCCATTTTCTCCATCTAGCTTGCGGGCGCTTCTGGAGACCGAGGGATGAAAATTAAAAAGGCTGTCTCGACGCGCGCCGGGCTGTTGCCCGCGATCGCGGCGATTTGCGTTACGGGCTCGGTCGTATCTCACGCCCAAACGCCGTCGCAGGCGACGCCCGCGGCGGCAGCCCAGGCCCAACCGGCCGCACCAGCGGCGCAAGCGCCCACGGCCCCTGCAGCCCCCGCAGCTCCGGCGGCGGTACCCGAACCCGCTCCGGGAGCAGCAGCGGCGGCTCAACCGACCGCGCCGCCCGCGCCCCCCGCTGCCCCGCCAGCAGCAACTGCCACCCCGCCGGCCATCACTTCTCCGGCAGGCTCGACGCCTGCCCAGGCCGCAACCGCTGCCACTCCCACGGTGCCAGCTCAGGCCGCAACGGCACCCGCAACCGCCACGCCGCCGGCCTCGACTGCCGCGCTGCCCGATTCCGCAGCAGCCGCAGCGACGACGGCCGCGCCCGCCGTGATCCCGCCGGCTGACCCGGTCGTCGCCAGCATCCACCAGAAGCTCCCCGGGCTCGCGCAGAAGAACAATCAGGAAGAGATCGCCGCGCTCACCGCCTATTACGGTGAGCTGACCGGTACGCCGCTCTGGGCATCGACCAGCGGCCTCACCGACAAGGGCAAGGCCGTCGTCGCCGAGATCGGCCGCGCCGAGAACTGGGGCCTTCCCGTTTCGGCCTTCAGCGTTCCCTCGCCCGCCGTCGCCAACCTCACGCCGGAAACGGCCGCCGACACCGAGCTGCAAGTCGCACAGGCCGTGCTTAGGTACGCGCGCTTCGCACGCGGCGGACGCATAAACCCCGGCAGCATTTCCCAGCTCATGGACGTCCAGCCGACGCTGCTGCCGCCCAAGACCGTGCTGAGCGAGATCGCGGCTTCTTCGCAGCCCGACGCCTACCTCACCTCTCTGCACCCCAAGCATCCGCAATTCGAGGCGCTGCGTCAGGCGCTCATCAAGCTGCGCGGCGGCGAGGTGAAGGAAGAGGCGCCTGTCGAGGATCCCGCACTTGCGGTGCAGCTCCCGATGGGTCGCATCATCCGTCCCGGTTCTTCCGATCCGCAGGTCGCGCTTCTGCGTCAGCGCTTGAAAGTGCCGGCCGCCGATCCCGCCGCTGAGAGCGTCTATGACGACCAGCTGCAGCAGGCGGTGAAGGCGTTCCAGCGCGAGAAGAACCTGTCGCCCGACGGCGTCGTCGGCAACGGCACCCGGCAGGTGCTGAACGGCGGCCCCCGCCCCGTCGCGCAGTCGAGCGATTCAAAGATCGAGCGCATCCTCATCAACATGGAGCGTTGGCGCTGGGTCCCTGCCGACCTCGGGCCGTTCTATGTCTGGGACAACGTCCCCGAATTTCTCACGCGCATCGTCAAGGACAACAAGGTCATCCATACTGACGAAATCATCGTCGGTCAGCCTTCCTGGCCGACGCCGTCCTTCTCCGCCGACATGAAGACCATCGTCTTCCGTCCGAGCTGGGGAGTCCCTGACGGAATCAAGACAAAGGAACTCGCACCGCTTCTGCGCAAGAGCTCCGGCGCCGGATTCTTCGGCATCTTCGGCGGCGGCTACTCGGCTCAGGCAGTGCTCGACGCGTACGACCTCAAGGCCTACGCTAACGGCCGTCAGGTCGACCCGAACAGCATCGACTGGGCCAATACCGACATTCGCCGCTTCAGCTTCCAGCAGCCGCCGGGACCGAAGAATGTGCTCGGCGAGGTCAAGTTCCTGTTCCCCAACTCGCACGACGTCTACATGCACGACACGCCCGAGCGCAACCTCTTCGGCAAGTCGTTCCGCGCTCTGAGCCACGGCTGCATGCGCGTGCACGAACCGCGCAAGCTGGCTGAAGTTCTCCTCGGTGAGGACAAGGGCTGGTCGCCCGCCAAGGTCGGCGCCATGTGGAATAGCGGCGGCGAGGTTGCCCTCGACAAGCACATCCCCGTGCACATCACCTACATGACCGCGCGCGTTGACGACGACGGCAGGCTGCAGACTTACGGCGACTTCTACGGCCTCGACAGCCGCACCGCCGCTGCGCTCACCGGCAAGTCGATCCGCTTCGAGCAGCCCGGTTACCCGGCTGACGACGCCGTCGCTTCGGCCGACGACAGCCCCATCGCGAGCAGTGGTGGTGCCGGTCAGCAGCAGCAGTACAATCGCCGCAAGAAGAAGCAGGCGCAGGCCGGGCCGGACTCTCTGGCCGACGCCATCTCGGGCCTCTTCTCGCCGTGACGATCTGAGTTAGGCGTCGCGGCGGGCGGAAAGCTCGCCGCGCGCCAGCTCCTCCAGCTTCGCGCGCACCTGCGCCTCGTCGGCTGGAAAACCCGCTGCGATCCACCAGCTCTCGAACGCAGATACGACGCGCCCGATCGCCGGTCCCGCCGGCAAGCCGAGGGCGATGACATCCGCTCCGCGCACTGGAAGCTTCGGCGCCTTCCAGCGCTTCGCCAAACCAATGCGCTCGATCCGCGCCGCGTCCTTCGCATCATCCCGCGACCGCGCCCAGTCGATCAGCGCGCCGTCGACGAATGCCTCCGCCCCGCGGCGGTAGATCAGCGCCTTCGCCGCGATCTCTTCGCTGCGCGGGTTGAGCGCCTCATCGCGCTGCACGGCATCCGTGAGCCGCCCCGCTTCGATGGCCGACAGTCGCAGCTTCTCCTTCAACGTCGGTGCCGCATCGCCCGCAAGCGCCGCGAGGCGCAACACCGGATCGGGTGCGCGTCCAAGCGCAGCCTCGATTTTCGCCAGCCTCCGCACGAGCGCCACGTCACCGGGAACGGCGAGCAACGGTTCGATCAGGCCGGCGGCATCCATTGTCGATAGCGCCGCCACCGCCCCCGGCGCCGCGAGCAGAAGTAAAAGCTCGGCGCGGATGCGCTCGCCCGACAGCTGCGCGAGCCCCGCCTTCTCAGCCTTGGTCGCGGCAAGGCCCTCGGGGTCCGGAGCCGAAGCATCGCCGTACTGCGCCAGGAACCGGAAGAAGCGCAGGATGCGCAGGTAATCCTCGCGGATGCGCGCATGCGCATCGCCGATGAAGCGCACGCGCCGCGCCATCAGGTCGTCGTAACCGCCGAGCGGATCGTAGACGTGCCCGTCGGCGTCGCAATAGAGCGCGTTCATCGTGAAGTCGCGCCGCATGGCGTCCTCGCGCCAGTCGGTGGTGAAGGTCACGCGCGCATGCCGGCCGAACGTATCGATGTCCCGTCGCAGCGTCGTCACTTCGAATGGCGTCTTGTCGACGACCACCGTCACCGTCCCGTGCTCGAAACCGGTCGGCACCGCATGCAGGCCCGCACGCCGCGCCAGCTGCATCACGTCGGCCGGCTCCGCCGTCGTCGCAATATCGACATCCTTGACCGGCGTGCCGAG
>CALRVN010000210.1:0-7202 GCA_943371625.1 Hyphomicrobium sp. CS1GBMeth3 | reverse complement strand
ATGAGCCCGTCGTTCTCGTGATCCGCAACGAGTCCGACACCGCCGGGGCGACCGATGGGCTCCCCTTCGGACCATTCTCCCCTGTCCAGCACCGTACCCTCGAAAGCGGCCTTCGCGCCTGGGTGCATCGCCAGACCGGCCTTGAGCTCGGTTACGCCGAGCAGCTCTACACGTTCGGCGACCGCGGTCGCCACGCACAGCTCGACGACATCGCTCCCCACGTCGTTTCGATCGGCTACTTGGCGTTGACGCAGGTCAAGCCCTCGCTCGAGATGCAGAACGGCGCCTGGCGCAGCTGGTATCACTTCTTCCCATGGGAGGATTGGCGCCGCGGCCGGCCCGAGATTCTCGAAGAGACGATCGAGCCACGTCTGCGCGAATGGGCCTCCAATCGGAACGCGGCGGCACAACCGGTCAGCAGGCAAGAGCGCGTCCGCATGTGCTTTGCTCTCGATGGCGCCACCTGGGATGAAGAGAAAGTCCTGGAACGCTACGAGCTGCTTTTCGAGGCTGGCCTCGTCGAGGAAGCTGCGCGAGACGGTCGCGATGCGTCACGTCACTGGGGCGAACGCCCCCGCCTTGGCGTACCCATGCAGTACGATCATCGCCGCATCCTCGCGACCGCCATCGGCCGAGTCCGCGCCAAGATCAAGTATCGCCCCGTCATCTTCGAATTGATGCCGGACGACTTCACGCTGTTTGAATTGCAGCGTACGGTCGAGGCCATCCTCGGTCCGCACCTGCACAAGCAGAACTTCCGCCGCCTCGTCGAGGGCGCTGGACTGGTCGAGCCGACCGGCGAGGTGAAGATGCGCACCGGCGGACGTCCCGCAAAACTTTATCGCTTCCGCCGCGAGGTTCTTCTCGAGCGGCCCGCCCCGGGCGTGCGTGTAAAACCTGGCAAAGTCTGAGCGGAATTTCGCGCGCAGATAGATGCGCTAGCCATCGTCGGCGGGGAACCAAAATGCCTGCCGGCGACTACTCTTATGTGGCGATAATCGCCTGCATGAGATAATCTCTTCGTCTCCCTTGGAGTGCTCAAAAAGAGCATTATATGGAAGCTCAGCCGGCCCTCGGTGCCGGTCCTTTAGACGGCCCGTTTATGCTCAAAGTGAGCAATACGGACTTGAGGAGATGCGATGGACACGCTCGACTTCCGCCCTGCTGTTGCACGCCGCCCGCGCCCCGCGCCCGCGCCCGTTGCATGGCCGCTGCCGGAGTTCACGCCTGAGCTCGCCGCTGAGATGGCGCCGCTCTATGCGCGCGTGCAGCACGTCATCACGCCTATGGAGTGGCCGGCTTACGCGCCCTACGTCAAAGCCATCAACGAGCTGAAGCTGGAACGCAACGCCGTCATCCTGGCGCACAACTACATGACGCCTGAGATCTTCAACTGCGTCGGTGACTTCCGCGGCGACAGCCTCCAGCTCGCTCGCGAGGCCGCGCGCACCAAGGCCGACGTGATCGTCCAGGCCGGCGTGCACTTCATGGCCGAGACGTCCAAGCTTTTGAGCCCAGACAAGACCGTCCTGATCCCCGATCAGAAGGCCGGCTGCTCGCTCGCCGACTCGATCACGCCCGAGGACGTGCGCATGCTGCGCGAAGCCTATCCCGGCGTGCCGATCGTCACCTACGTCAACACCTCGGCTGCCGTGAAGGCCGAGTGCGACATCACCTGCACGTCTTCCAACGCCGTCAAGATCGTCGAGAGCCTCGGCGCGCCGCGCGTGCTGCTCATCCCTGACGAGTACCTCGCCCGCTACGTGCAGACCAAGACCAAGGTCGAGATCATCGCCTGGAAGGGCCACTGCGAGGTGCATGAGCGCTTCACCGCCGCCGACATCGCCGCGATGCGCGAGGCCGATCCCGGCATGAAGGTGATCGCACACCCCGAATGCCCGCCCGAGGTGATTGCCGCGGCTGACTTCACCGGCTCCACCGCCGCGATGATCAACTACGTGACCAGCAATCGCCCGCGGAAGGTTGCGCTCATCACCGAGTGCTCGATGGCTTCCAACGTCGCCGTCGAGGCGCCGGATGTCGAGTTCATCCGCCCGTGCAACCTCTGCCCGCACATGAAGCGCATCAGCTTGAAGAACATCTATGAAGCACTGCGTGACATGAAGCACGAGGTCACGGTCGATCCGGTCGTCGCCGTCAGAGCCCGGCGCGCGGTCGAGCGCATGATCAACCTCACCAACTGAACAACAAGAGCCGGCGGGTAACGCCGCCGGCCCCTCGGGGTGATCGCAATCGCAATGCCTCTGTCTCACGAACCCGCCCCCGGAACGCGCAGCTTTCGCGCTGCCCCCGACGAGCCGCTCGGCGCCTTCGGCGACGTCGCCATCGTCGGAGCGGGTCTCGCCGGTCTCTTCACCGCGCTGAAGCTTGCGCCCATGCCGGTCACAGTGCTGGCAGCGGCTCCGCTTGGGCAGGGCGCGTCGACGGGCTGGGCCCAGGGCGGTGTCGCGGCCGCGGTCGGCAGCAATGACGCCGCCGAACTCCATGCAGCCGACACGCTCGCTGCCGGAGCCGGCATCGTCGATGCCGACGTGGCGCGCTTCGTTGCAGCCGAAGGCCCCGAGCGCATCGCCGACCTCGTCCGTTACGGCGTCCCGTTCGATCGCGACGCAGCGGGTGACTTCGCTCTTAGCCAGGAAGCCGCGCATTCGCGCCGCCGCATCGTGCACGCATCCGGCGACCGCACCGGCAGCGCCATCCTCGACGCGCTCGTCGCCAGGGTGCGAGCAACGCCATCCATTCGTGTGCTCGAAGGCTACGAGGCCGATGAGCTGATCGTCACCGATGGCCGCGTCGAAGGCGTACGCCTCGTCCGCACCGGATCGAACGGCAATGAGGTCTACGAATACTTCCCGGCCTCCGCTGTCGTGCTCGCCACCGGCGGCATCGGCGCGCTCTACGCCGTCACCACGAACCCGACGTATGCGCGCGGCGAGTCCATCGCCATGGCGGCACGCGCCGGCGCCGTGATCGCGGATCCCGAGTTCGTGCAGTTCCACCCCACCGCCATCGACGTCGGCCTCGATCCCGCGCCGCTCGCGACCGAAGCCCTGCGCGGCGAAGGCGCGACACTGCTCAACGCGGCCGGCGAGCGGTTCATGCTGAACCTCGATCCGCGCGCCGAGCTTGCGCCGCGCGATATCGTGGCGCGCACCGTCTTTACCGAAATCGCCGCCGGCCGTGGCGCCTTCCTTGACTGCCGCACGGCTGTCGGCGACCGCTTTGCCGATGCCTTCCCGATGGTCAACGCGCTGTGCCGCAGCGCCGGCATCGATCCCGCCCGCGAACTCATCCCCGTCGCTCCAGCGGCCCACTATCACATGGGCGGCATCGCGACGGACGCGAGCGGCCGCTCCAGCATCCCCGGACTTTGGGCCGTCGGCGAGGTGGCATCCACCGGACTGCATGGCGCCAACCGGCTCGCCTCCAACTCGCTGCTCGAGGCGGTGGTATTCGCCGAACGCGCGGCTGCCGACATCCGTCACATGGGAAGCAGCCGCCGACAGACGGCGCGCACCGACCTGCAGCGCATTGACTCCGTCGCGGCCGACAACTCACCCATGCGTAATGCGCTCGTTGCACGCCTTCGCCGCACGATGTCGGATCACGTCGGCGTCGTCCGCGACGCCCAAGGTCTGAAACGGGCGATCTCGGTTTTCCGTGACATCGAGCGCCAGGCCGGAAGCGATCGCGTGCTAGCAAATATGGCGCTTGCCGCCCGCTGCGTTGCCGCCGGTGCATTGTTGCGCCAGGAGAGTCGCGGCGCCCACACCCGCAGCGACTTCCCCAATACGGCGCCTGCGCTCGAGCACCGCACCTTCCTCACCCTCGAGGACATCGATGCAATCGGCGTCCGCCGCGAGATCGAAGTGCCGAGCGCCTGGGAGTGGCAAGCCGGAGCCGCGCGATGACGGTGGCTGCGCGCGATCTGCATCTGCCCGCCTCGGTCGTCGAAAAGGCAGTGGCAGAGGCTCTCGCAGAGGATCTCGGTCTCGGCGGCGATATCACGACCACCGCGACGGTCCCCTCCGGCACGCGCGCATCGGGCGTCATCGCCGCGCGCAGGGCCGGCACGGTCGCCGGCGTCCAGCTTGCCGAAGCGGCATTCAAGACGCTTGACCCGTTCGTAACGTTCGAAGTGGTCGTGTCTGACGGCAGCACCGTCGAAGCCGGTGGCATCATCGCCCGCGTCTCCGGCGACGCACGCGCCCTGCTGACGGCCGAACGCACCGCCCTCAACTTCCTTGGCCACCTCAGCGGCATCGCCACGCTCACCGCGCGCTACGTCGCCGCCGTCGCTGACACCAGGGCCCGCATCGTAGACACGCGCAAGACGACGCCCGGACTTCGCGCCCTCGAGAAGTTCGCCGTCCGCTGCGGTGGCGGTGTCAATCACCGCTTCGGTCTGTTCGACGCCGTCCTCATCAAGGACAATCACATCGTCGCCGCCGATGGCATCGGCCCAGCGCTCGAGCGCGCCCGTGCGCATGCAGGGCACATGGTGAAGGTCGAAATCGAGGTCACGAGCCTCGATGAGGTCGACCAGGCGTTACAGCTCGCGCCCGACGCCTTCCTGCTCGACAACATGTCGCCGGACCTGCTGAAAGCCGCCGTCGCCGAAATTGCCGGCCGCGCCGTGACGGAAGCCTCGGGAGGTGT
This sequence comes from Hyphomicrobium sp. CS1GBMeth3, assembly GCA_943371625.1. GTDB lineage: Bacteria > Pseudomonadota > Alphaproteobacteria > Rhizobiales > Hyphomicrobiaceae > Hyphomicrobium_A. The sequence continues at coordinate 2,522 of CALRVN010000210.1, read as the reverse complement.
CAACCTCGATACCGTGCGCGCTGTCGCTGAAACCGGTGTCGACCTGATCTCAGTCGGCGCCCTGACACATTCGGCCCCGGTTCTGGATATTGGCCTCGACTTTAACGCACGGTCGTAAAACCCGGCTATCAACGCTTGATTTCGCCACAGTTGCTGCGCAAATCATCGGCTGCAGAGGCACTTGTCCTCGCGGGAGGACGCCATGGACTTTCTTGAAGGCATCGTGATCTGGGGCGGCGTGGCACTGACTGCGGCTGCTCTCGGCGGCATCATCGCCGGCGTCAAGAACCGCGACTACTCGGCGTGGATCGCCTGGTGCTTCGTTCTGCCGCCGCTCGTCCTGATCCTTTTGCTGGTGCCTAAGCATCAGGGGCCGCGCCCGCGCCAGCCGCACCTCGACGCCGGCGAACACGGCTTCTAGCTCGCTCCAGACTTAGATGGATCATCCCCTCACCCGGATACGATCTTGCGATCGCATCCGACCTCTCCCCCTGGGAGAGGTTAGTGCAGCACGCGCCGACATAACCTCTCCCAGGGGGAGAGGTCGGCACGAGAAGCGCAGCATCGAGTGGCGGGTGAGGGGTTACTGGTCTCGTTCGTTCGCAGATCGACCGCCCGACTTGGCGTTGATAGCTGCCTGTGCCGCCGCAAGCCGCGCGATCGGCACCCGGTAGGGCGAACACGAAACATAGTCGAGATTGATGCTGTCGAAGAAGGCGACTGACTTCGGATCGCCGCCGTGCTCGCCGCAAATCCCGATCTTCAGACCCGGCTTCACCGCCCGGCCGCGCTCCACACCGTAGCGGATCAACTCGCCGACACCCTCGACGTCGATCGACACGAACGGGTCGACGGTGAAGATTTTCCTCGCCGCGTACGTTTCGAGGATGGGGCCGGCATCGTCGCGGCTAAGCCCGAGCGTCGTTTGCGTCAGGTCGTTGGTGCCGAACGAGAAGAACGCAGCTCCCGTGTCTCCTTCGGCAATCTCCGCCGCGCGCAGCGCCGAGCGCGGCAATTCGATCATCGTCCCGAGCGAATAGTCGATCTTCGTGCCGCTCTCCTTCTCCACCGCGGCAGCGGTGCGCGTGACGATCTCGTGCAGCAGGTCGAACTCGGCTCGGAACGCGACGAGCGGCACCATGATCTCGAGCTTCACCGGGCTACCGGTCTTCTTCTTCACCGCCACCGCCGCCTCGAACACGGCGCGCGCCTGCATCTCCGGGATTTCCGGATAGAGGATCGCCAGCCGGCAGCCGCGGAAACCCAGCATCGGATTGAACTCGGAAAGCTGCGCGATGCGTTGGCTCAGCTTCTCCGGCGTCACTCCCAAATCGGCGGCAATGGGAGCGATCTCGTCGGCGTTGCTCGGCAGGAACTCGTGCAACGGCGGATCGAGCAACCGGATGGTGACCGGCAGTCCGCTCATGATCTCGAACATCTGTTCGAAATCTCCCCGCTGCATCGGCAGTATCTTCGTCAGCGCCGCCTTCCGTCCCGCTGCATCCTCCGCAATGATCATCTGCCGTACAGCAAGGATGCGTTCGGCATCGAAGAACATATGCTCGGTACGGCAGAGACCGATGCCTTCTGCGCCGAACTCTCGTGCCTGGCGCGCATCTCGCGGCGTATCGGCATTGGCGCGCACGCCGAGGCGGCGCTCCTTGTCCGCCCACTCCATGAGCGTCGCGAACGCACCCGACAGCTCCGGCTCGCGCATCTTAGCCCGCCCGGCAAGCACCTGCCCGGTGCCGCCATCAATCGTGATCACGTCGCCCTTGCGCAGCGTGCGGCCACCCACCTGCAGCGTTCCGGCGTTTGCGTCGATGCGCATCGCACCGGCACCCGACACGCACGGCCGTCCCATGCCGCGCGCAACCACCGCCGCATGGCTCGTCATGCCGCCGCGCGCCGTCAGGATACCGACGGCCGCGTGCATCCCGTGAATGTCCTCCGGGCTGGTCTCGAGCCGCACCAGGATCACCTCGTGCCCGTGCGCCTTCTCGGTCTCCGCGTCCTCCGCGGTGAACACGATCTCGCCCGATGCAGCGCCCGGCGATGCCGGCAGTCCCGTGGTGAGCACGTCGCGTTTTGCGTCAGGATCGAGCGTCGGATGCAGCAGCTGGTCCAGCGCCGCCGCGTTGACGCGCATAACGGCCTCTGACTTCGTAAGGACGCCCTCGTCGGCGAGATCGACCGATATGCGCAACGAGGCTTCAGCCGTGCGCTTGCCCGAGCGCGTCTGCAGGATCCAAAGCTTCCCGTTCTCGATCGTGAACTCGACGTCCTGCATGTCGCGATAGTGCTCTTCGAGCCGCGCGAATACCGAGACGAGATGCGCGTAGAGATCCGGCATCAGCTCCTGCAGCGACGGGCTCTCATCGCGCGACTCGCGCCGCGCCTTCTCCGACAACGGCTGCGGCGTACGAATGCCGGCGACCACGTCTTCGCCCTGCGCATTGAGCAGAAACTCGCCGTAGATCTCTTTCGCGCCCGTCGAAGGGTTGCGCGTGAACGCGACGCCC
>CALRVN010000209.1:0-7246 GCA_943371625.1 Hyphomicrobium sp. CS1GBMeth3 | reverse complement strand
GAACCGAGCTGTCGCGCGACGAAGCTCAGTTCCTGAAAGACGCCCGCCCTGCCGGCTTCATTCTGTTTGCCCGCAACCTTCGCGACCACGCCCAAATCCGCGCGCTGATCGCGGACGTCCGAGCTGCGGTCGGCGCCGACGACCTGCTTGTCCTCATCGACCAGGAAGGTGGCAGGGTGCAGCGCCTGCGGCCGCCGCTCGGGCGCGCACTGCCTCCGGCGGCTGCCTATGGCGCGCTGTATGCGCGCGATCCGAAAAGCGCCGTCGCGGCCGCCTTCGAGGCGACACGGCTGCTGGCGGCCGATCTCTCCGATCTCGGCATCAACACCGACTGCGCCCCAGTGCTCGATGTGCCCGTGCCCGGCGCCCATGACATCATCGGCGACCGGGCCTATGGGCTGACGGTCGATCAGGTCGTGACGCTGGCACAGGCCGTCGGTGACGGCTTCATCGCCGGCGGTGTGGTACCGGTGATCAAGCACATTCCGGGGCACGGCCGGGCCACGGCGGACAGCCACCTGGCGTTGCCGGTGGTCACCGAGACGCGCGCGGAGCTAATGACAACCGACTTCGCGCCGTTCAAGGCGCTCAGCAAGATGCCTGCGGCCATGACGGCACATGTCGTATTCCGGGATATCGACCCCGATGCACCGGCGAGCACGTCCGCGATTGTGACATCGGAGATCATTCGCGGGACGATCGGGTTCGACGGGCTGCTGATGAGCGACGACCTGACCATGAAAGCCCTTTCAGGACCGATGCGGCAACGGGCCGAGGCGGTGATCGCCGCGGGCTCGGATCTGGCCCTCCATTGCAGTGGCGATTTATCCGAAATGGCAGACGCCGCGGCCGGCTCCGGACGGCTCGAAGGGCGGGCTCAGGCGCGTTTTGACGCGGCAATTAAGGTAACGAAAGCTACGAAACCCTTTGATTCTACTGCGGCCGAGGCGCAACTCGCCAAGGTCCTTGCGTTTGCGGCCGGCTCTGCTGAATCAGTGTAAGCTCAACACTATATTTCAGCAGGATAAGAGCCGGTTGCCGCTTGGGCGCCGACGCGAGGCCACCGAAAGCAGATGAGCACGGAGCCGCAACAGGACAGCGAAACATCCGGGTGGGAACAGCCGGTCGGCGATGCATGCATCGACGACGAGGATGCGCTGATCGTCGATGTGGCGGGCTACGAAGGTCCGCTGGACCTACTGCTGGCGCTGGCCCGGACGCAGAAAGTCGATATCGCGAAAATCTCTGTCCTGGCGCTTGCGGACCAGTACATCAGCTTCATCGGCGAGGCGCAGAAGCTTCGGCTCGAGCTTGCCGCCGACTACCTTGTCATGGCCGCGTGGCTGACGTTCCTGAAATCGCGACTGCTGTTGCCTCGCGAGGCACCGCAAGGCGATGAGACGAGCGCCGAAGAGCTGGCGCGGCGCCTGTCGTTCCGCCTGATGCGGCTCGACGCGATGCGCGAAGCCTCAGCGCAATTGATGACGCGGCTGCGTCTGGGCCGCGACGTGTTCCCGCGTGGTATGCCGGAAGGCACGCGCACGATCCGCGAGACCGAATTCACTGCCAAGATTTACGACCTGCTGCACGCCTATGCCGACCAGCGCCGCCGCACGATCAAGGTCGGGCACGTGGTCAAGGTGCGGCCGGTGTGGTCGATCAAGGATGCGCGCGTGCGCCTGGAGCGAATGCTCGGCGAAACCCCCTCGGCATCCGACTGGATGGCATTCGAGCGCTGCATGCTGTCGATGACGAAAGAGCACGAGAACGGCAAGACCGTCGTCGCGAGCTCATTTGGCGCGACGCTGGAGATGGCGCGCGAAGGACATATCGAACTGCGGCAAGAGGGGCCGTTCGAGCCCATCTACATGCGTGCGGTGAAGCCGGGCGCTGCCCAGCACGAGTCCGAGTGGCAGCGAATTGCGTAGGCAAACAATTCCAGTGAGCGTTCCAGATAGCCGATGACGAAAGAAAAGCGCATGGAACCGCCACGCCTGAGCCTGGTGCCATCGAGCCAGGAGAGCAGCGAGAGCGAGCACGAGGATGGCGCGGAGGAGCGCCGGCCTCAGAGCGCCTTGCCGACCAACGTCGCGTCGCTGCCGTTCGCCGATCACCGCGAGAAGCTGCGCATTCTCGAAGCGCTGCTGTTTGCCGCCTCGGAGCCGCTCGACGAAGCGCGGCTCGCCGGTCATTTGACCCCGGGCGAGGACATTGGGTCGCTGATCGAAGAGCTGCGGGCATTCTATGCCGGCCGCGGCGTCAACCTCGTCAAGGTGGCGGGGAAGTGGGCGTTCCGCACGGCCGAGGATCTGTCGTATCTGCTCGAGCGGTATGCGACGCAGGAGAAGCGCCTGTCTAAGGCGGCGCTCGAGACGCTGTCGATCATCGCCTACCATCAGCCTGTGACGCGCGCGGAGATCGAAGACATCCGCGGTGTAACCACGTCGGCGGGGACGATCGACATCCTGCTGGAGACGGGCTGGATACGTCTGCGTGGCCGCCGTCGTGCGCCGGGCCGTCCGGTGACCTACGGCACCACGGATGCATTCCTTGTGCACTTCGGCCTCGAGGGCATCAAGGACCTGCCGGGGCTCACCGAACTGCGCGCATCGGGACTCCTCGATGGCAACCTGCCGCCGGACTTCGCGGTTCCCGAGCCAACCGACGTGGCGGCGCTGATGCCGGACGAGGTGGCGCTCGACGACATCGAGGAGGAAGAGGCGGAGACCGACGGGGAAGAGGGTCCCGAGGACGAGGGCGCGGAGGGAGACGACTTGCCCGCCGATGAGGACGCCGATAAGTCCTGAGCCGTCCGTCGGTGCGTAAAGGTATCTCCGTTGACATCGCTCGTCCCAAAGCCTGATCGGCCGCCTGTCGCGGATAACGGCACCGGCGCCAACGGCAAGGGGCGGACGGGCGCCACTTTCGCGGCCCAGGTTACATTCGAGAACGTCGCCAGGCAGTTCGATACGACGATGGCGCTCGACGGCGTCGATCTCGACGTCGCGCCGGCGGAGATCGTGTGCCTGCTCGGGCCGTCGGGATGCGGAAAGACGACGCTGCTGCGCATAGCCGCCGGCATCGAGAAGCCGACAGGCGGGCGCGTGCTGATCAATAGCCTCGAAGTCGCCGGTCCATCACGCTTCGTCGTGCCGGAAGAGCGCAGCGTCGGGTTGATGTTCCAGGACTTCGCGCTGTTCCCGCACCTGACCATCCTCGGCAATGTCGCGTTTGGGCTCAAGTCGCTGCCGAAGGCTGAGGCGCATCGGGAGGCGCTGGCCGGCCTGAAGCGGGTCGGGCTGGCGCATTTGGCGGACGAATATCCACATATCCTGTCGGGCGGCCAGCAGCAGCGCGTGGCGCTCGCGCGCGCCATCGTTCCGCGGCCGGCGGTGATGCTCATGGACGAGCCGTTCTCGGGCCTCGACGTGCAGTTGCGCGAAGAGATGCAGGAGGAGACGCTGGGGGTGCTGCGCGAGACGCGCGCCACCTCGGTGATCGTCACGCACGACCCTGAGGAAGCGATGCGCATCGCCGATCGTATTGCGGTGATGCGCGCGGGGCGGCTGGTGCAGGCCGGCACTGCTGAAGCGCTGTATCATCAACCTGTGGACCTATTCGTCGCGCGGCTGTTCTCGGAGATCAACGAGATCGGCTACACCGTCGGCCAGACCGGGATCGATACGCCCATCGGAGTGTTGCCGGCCTCGGGACTGAAGGCGGGGGATCGAGCAACGGTGTGCATCCGTGAGCGCGGAATAAAGCTGTCGCGGGACGGGGACGGACTTCCGGGGCGTGTTCTCGATGTGAAATTCCTCGGCGACGTGGCGCGGCTCGAGGTGGGCGTGCAAGGCTTCGATAAGCCTCTGAAGGTGCGCGTCGGGGAAAGCGACGGCTGGTCGCGCGGATCGGAGGTGCGGGTGAAGATCGATCCAGCGCGGGTGCTCGTATTTCCTGCCGAAGCCAAAAAGTGAAGCTTTCGTAGGACGTTAGGGGTAGGCAGTAGGTTCGGCGCCCTTGCGGCCCCATATGGTTTCTGCGATACCATTGGGGAAATCCCAACGAGCCGTTGCGAAAATCGCAACGCAGAACACAGGAGCGAACGACGATGGGCCTGAGCGGTTGGCATTTGCTCATCCTGGCGCTTGTCGCTGTTCTCGTTTTCGGTGGCAGTGGGCGCATCTCGTCCATCATGGGCGACATGGCCAAGGGCATCAAAAGCTTCAAGAAGGGGCTGACCGACGACGACGAGGACGAGCGTTCGCAGCAGCAGGCGCGGAACGCCGATCCCCGGGTCATCGATCAACGTCCTGTGCAGACGCCGGAGCGCGACACCACTAAGACGGGCTAAGCTCGCTCGCTCGCGCGACGCCGCCATGCGCTCGCTTGTGACCGGGCGCGTCGGCAATCGGGACGACGCATGTTCGACATCACATCCAGCAAGCTCCTGATCCTCGCCATCGTGGCGCTGATCGTCGTAGGTCCGAAGGACTTGCCGATCCTGTTGCGCACGGTCGGCAAGTATCTCGGCGTCATTCGCCGGCAGGCGGCGGAGTTCCGGCATCAGTTCGATGATGCGATGCGGGAGGCGGAGCTGGATCAGCTGAAGAAGGAATTCGATGCCGCCGCGCGCCAGGTGCATGCGACCGTGGAGTCGAGTGCGCGCAGCATCGAGGCTCAGCTCGAGACGCTCGAGGTAAGGCCAGAACCGCTGAGGTTCGGCACCGGCATGTCGGCATCGACGCCGGCTGCACAGGTCGAGACGAGCAGCGAGGCGCCGCAGTTGACCACGGGGGATGCTCCCACTGTGAAGCCTGAAGCTGAAAGGCTTGCGGATAGCAATTCGGATGCCGGCGAGCACGGTCACGAGCCACGCCAGGACTCTGGCCGGGGTGCGGCATGACCGAGATCGTGCCGCGGCCAGGGCAAGACGACATCGACGCGTCCAAGGCACCGCTGCTGGAGCATCTCGTCGAGCTGCGCCAGCGACTGATATATTCGCTGTTGGCGCTGGGGCTGGCGTTCGTCTTCTGTTTCGTCTTCGCCAAGCAGATCTACAACATCCTGGTGCTGCCCTATCAGTGGGCGCACGGCGGCAATGATCCGATCGAGATGATCTATACGGCGCCACAGGAGTTCCTGTTCACGCAGATGAAGCTGGCGCTGTTCGGCGCGGCGTGCATCTCGTTCCCGATCGTTGCGGGGCAGCTCTACAAATTCGTCGCGCCGGGACTCTACAAGAACGAGAAGCGTGCCTTCGTGCCGTATCTCGTCGCGACGCCGGTGCTGTTCCTGCTCGGCGCGCTGCTCGTCTATTTCCTCGTCATGCCGATGGCGATGCGATTCTTCCTGTCGATGCAGCAGACGGGCGGGCCGGTTGAAATCCACTTGCAGGCGCGCGTGTCCGAATACCTGGCGCTGATCATGAGCCTGATCATCGGGTTCGGGATCTGCTTCCAGCTGCCGGTGGTGCTGACGCTACTGGCGCGGGCCGGGATCGTTACTGCCGACATGCTGAGGAAGGGGCGGCGCTACGCCATCCTTGGCATCACGGCGGTCGCGGCCGTGCTGTCGCCTCCGGACCCGTTCAGCATGCTGGCGATGATGCTGCCAACGGTAGGGCTTTACGAGCTGTCGATCTGGGCGGTGGAGCGTGTGGCCAAGCAGCAGGCGGCGAAGCAGGCGTCGTCCGGCGGGACTTGATCGCGGCTGGAAAATACTTCCAGGTGCCACTATACCGTGCCCGTAATTGCTCCGATCCATCGTGGCAATGCATGATGCATCGTTGTTTCGTCATGCCGGCGTAGGCCGGCATCCACGCAAGTCTCCGCACCCGCTTGGCACGGTGTCGTGGATCCCGGCCTCCGCCGGGATGACGGTTTGAAGGCATCCGTAGAGACCAGAGGCGCGACGTGTTCGACATCAAGTGGATCAGAGAGAACCCCGAGGCGTTCGACGCCGGGCTGGCGAGGCGCGGACTTGCTCCGCTGTCGGTCGAGCTGGTCGCGCTGGATGAAGAACGGCGCGCGCATGTCACCAAGCTGCAGGAAGTGCAGGGGCGTCGCAACGCGGCCTCGAAGGAGATCGGCGCTGCCAAGGCCGCCAAGGATGAAGCGAAGGCCGCCGCGCTGATGGCCGAGGTCGCGGCGCTGAAGGAGCAGCTCGCGGCGGGCGAAGGGGTCGAGAGGGAACTCGACGCCAAGCTGCGCGATGCGCTGTCGGTCATTCCGAACCTGCCGCTGCCCGACGTGCCGGTCGGCCGCGACGAGAAAGACAACGTCGAGGTGCGGCGGGTGGGCGAGCCGCCGAAGCTTGCCGGCATCAACAAGCCGCTGCAGCACTTCGAGATCGGTGAGCGGCTGGGGCTCATGGACTTCGGCGCGGCCGCAAAGATATCGGGTGCGCGGTTCGTGGTGCTGAAGGGCGCCTTGGCGCGGCTGGAGCGGGCGCTCGGCGCCTTCATGCTCGACCTGCACACCAGCCAGAACGGCTACACTGAGATAAACCCACCGCTAATGGTTCGTAACAGCGCCATGTATGGCACTGCCCAACTTCCAAAGTTCTCAGCTGATCAATTTGAGCAGTACACAGAATATAGGAAGCTTAAAGCTGAATACGACGTCGATAAGGCGCGTTACGTCGAAAGGCATAAGGCCTATTTAGAGCTCGATGAACTCTACGAAATTTTCGATCGGAACATGGGCAAGGCCATCGCGAAGAAGATCGACGCGAGCTGGGCGGAAGAAGGATATGCGAGGTTCAACGCGGTCTTTAAGGCCAACAGACACGACTTTGAAAGCCTCAAGGCTCGTTTCTTGGAGATAACAGAGAAATTCGCAGAGTTCGAAAAGCTAGGAACCGGACGACTTTGGCTAATTCCAACGGCAGAAGTTCCGCTGACAAATCTGGTTCGAGAGGAAGTACTAGACGAGGCTAAACTGCCGATGCGTGTCACCGCACAGACACCATGTTTCCGGCTTGAGGCCGGTGCCGCGGGACGCGATACGCGCGGCATGATCCGGCAGCACCAGTTCACCAAGGTCGAACTTGTCTCGATCACGACGCCGGAGCACGCGCTCGCCGAGCACGAGCGCATGACATCGTGCGCCGAGGAAGTGCTGAAGCGCCTCGGGCTGCCGTTCCGCACCATCCTGCTGTGCACCGGCGACATGGGCTTTGCCTCGCAGAAGACGTACGACATCGAGGTGTGGCTGCCGGGTGAGAACGCCTATCGCGAGATCTCCTC
>CALRVN010000208.1:0-7250 GCA_943371625.1 Hyphomicrobium sp. CS1GBMeth3 | reverse complement strand
CGTTCACGTCGATACCGGGCCCGTGCGCGCCTGGCCGCGCCTGCCGCGGCAAGAGCTGGCGATGCTGTTCCCGGATGGACGCACGCAGCATCATCCCGCCGACGGCGGCGACCTCACTCGCGACGATGCGCGCCGCGCGCGGGCAAATTCGGAGCTGTCGTCGCAGATGGCGGCGTTCTTCGACCGCCGTAATCACCAGCGGACCGAAGCCGAGATCATGATGGCCGAGGCGGGCGTCGGTGCTCCGGGACCAGTGCTCAAGGCGGCGCCGGCGCCGGTCGCACGTCCGATGCCGGAAGCGCAGCCGGACATCCGCGTGGCGAGCGTAGAAACCGAGGCGGAGCCGGTGGAAATCGCCGTGCCGACGCCGAAGCTGGCGCAGGGTCCACGCGTGGCAACCCGGCCGACGAGCGATGCCGATCGCGGCAAGCTCAATCACCTCGTGACTCTCGCATCGCTCGATCCGACGGATGCGCTGGTGCGTCCGCAGCCCGTGCCTGACGACGAGCGCCATCGGCTCGACGCCATGGTGACGACGGCGGCGCTGGACGCGAAGGCGTCCGAGCGGCCGGTGCAACCGGTCACGGCCGAGGCGCAGATTGCTTCAATCAAGGAAGAGCCCGTGCAGGCGCCGCAGCCTCGTAACGCAGGCGGCAGCTGGGCACCGGCGCCGGAGTTCGACGACGATCATCCCGAGGAGCTGTCGTACCGGCCGTTTCCAATCGCGCCGTTGCTGACGGAATCTGCTTCGGCGGACGATGTCGCACTGGTGAAGCTGACGCATCCGAATTTGCAGCGCACGCTGGATCTTCTCGACGACAAGGAGATCACCCTGCCGATGCGGCTGAGGCCGGGCGAGCAGGTTGCCGGTGTAGCTTGGGCGCAGCAGTTCCACGGCAGCGCCGTCGATTTCTCGACGCAACATGCCGACGATGCGGCTCACGTCGCCTCGGGGCTGACCTCGCGTCAGGTCAGGACGTCGGCGCGCTGACCGTACGAGTGTTGCGGGCGTTCTTGCGTCCGGGCGGGACGCAGCCTTCGGACCAGGCGCGCTTGATCAGGCGACCCAATTCGTGGAAATCGGCGGCACGAGGGGACGTCGCACGCCAGGCGAGGCCCACGCTGCGGTAAGGCTGCGGCTCGACGAAGCGGGTGATGCCTATGCCGCGGCCGCGCTCCTCGACGTTGAGGCACATTTCAGGGAGCAGGGTGATGCCGTAGCCGGCAGCGACCATCTCGACGATGGTCGAGAGGCTAGAGACGCCGAACGTGTTCACCGTCGAAACCTGCTGCAGGCTGCAATAGGTGAGCGCCTGCTCGCGCAGGCAGTGCCCCTCCTCCAGCAAGAACAAGCGCTCGTGCTCGAGCAGGTCCTTGGTTGCGCGCACGCGGCTGTTGAGCTTGCGCGACGGCGGCAGCGCGAGAAGAAAGCGGTCTTCGAATAGCGCCAGGGTTTCGATCTCGGCCTGGACGACCGGCAGCGCCAGCAGGAGCACGTCGAGCTTGCCCTCGGCCAGCTCCTGCAGCAGCGGCAGAGTTTGTGTCTCGCGCACGTGCAGTTCGAGCTTCGGATAGCCCTCGCGCAGCAGCGGCAACAGCGGCGGCAGCATGTACGGTGCGATGGACGGAATAACCCCGAGGCGCAGGGAGCCCGACAGCACGTTGTTGCAGTGCTGAGCGTACTCGATCATCTCGTGCACGTCGCCGAGGATGCGGGTGGCGCGGGCTGCGATCTCGCGGCCCTTGTCGGACAGCAGCACACCCGATCGCGTGCGCTCCACCAGGATGAGGCCGAGCTGCTCCTCGAGTTCATGGATCTGCATCGAGAGTGCGGGCTGCGTTACCGAGCATGACTCGGCGGCGCGTCCGAAGTGCTGCTCGCGAGCCAGCGCATCGAAATAGCGGAGCTGCTTGAGGGTGACGTGTGGGGGCATAAGAAACTCTGATCTGATGCCGTATAATATACGATTAGAACTTATGCAGTGAGCTGTCTATATCGAGGGTGGGTTGGAGCGGCGCCGTATGGCGCTGTGTGCCAGCGAATAGACCGGCGGGGCGGGGGAAACCCCTCCCCAGAGCCGCGGGCGCCTCGGCCGAGCGCCGAATCGGGCCGGGGCGCTCTTTTTTTGATCCGCACTTGTTGCGGCAGCAGGGCGGGCATAAAAAAGGGTCGGCTCAGCGCCGACCCTTTGGTTTTCTTGCCGCTGCGACAGCTCAGTAAATAAGTTTCTGCAGTTCCTGGCCGGCGGGGGAAGCCAGCTCGGCACCGTCGATCGTGCCATCGTCGTCGGGGTTTGCAGCCTTGAACTTCTCTGCGACTACCGCGGCGTATTCCTTCTCATCGAGCGTGCCGTCATTGTCCGGATCGGCTGCTTTGATGGCTGCGGCGTCGAGGATGCCGGTGAGCTCCTTGGCGTCGAGCGTGCCGTCGCTGTCGGGGTTGAGCTTAGCGAATGTCTTCTTCGCGCCCGCCTGTGCCTCGGCGAGATCGATCGTGCCATCGTTGTCGGGGTCGAGCGCCTTCAAAGCCTCGGGGCTGGCGAAGGCGGTCGCAGTGGCTGCAATAAACAGAGCAGAAGCAAGCAGTTTTGCCGCTGATTTCATTTTCAATCCTCCTCGCGTGGGTGCGTCGAACCTCTGACGCGATTTAACTTTGTCACCCGCAAGGGATTAGGAATGCGTGGCAAAGTGTATCGGGAATTATTCCTATAATAATTCGGGAATCCCGGGCAATTGCGGCGCAACCCCCGAGGCACGTCGCATCCTAAGTTGTGCTCAGCTGAGGCCGTTCGTCCGCCGGTCTCTAAGCGCGGCATCCCTGGATCGGGATCATCGTCACTGACGTGCGGTCGGCGTACTTGTTCATGGCGCCCGTCGCAGCGTCGACGCCGAGGCCGAGAACGCCGCCAGCGATGATGTTCCCGGCGGCCATGCCTTCCGTATAGGAAGGTATCATCGCCACAGCATCCTGATAGCAGGGCTTGCGGCACGTGACGGCAATGTTGTGCTGACTCTTATCGAGCTCGATGGTGGCTGGCGTGACCACACTCCTCGAGCCGATGCCCGAAGACGAGAGTTCGCAACTCGCACCTGGAGCGCCGGGCGTATCGATGGAAACGACCTGCGTTGTACCTTTGACGATGGTGGCGCAGCCGGCAATGCAGAAGGTCATCAGAAACAGATTCAAAAATCGCATGACAAGCGGCCCCCCAGCCGAATGCGTCATCAATCATATATGCCGTGCAATGCGCCGGTTATCGCGAGGTGGCAACAGCAATCGTGAGTTGTCAACCGCCGGCATCAACCGCGGCGGGCGAAATCAAAATAGATTCGCGGCAGCGCAGATTTGGGGGGAAATCTCGGGAGGAATGGGGTGCAGGGCCGGCGCACTCGGTGCGCCGCCCTGCATCGCTACGGTCACTACATCAATCGACTTAGAGGACCTTCAGGTTCACCGCCGATGCCTTGCCGTTGCGGCCGGTCTCGGTCTCGAACGAGATCTTCTGTCCTTCGTTGAGGTTGCTAAGGCCAGCGCGCTCGACGGCCGAGATATGCACGAACACGTCGTTGCCGCCGTTATCCGGCTGAATAAAGCCGAAGCCTTTCTGGGAATTGAACCACTTGACGGTGCCTTGGGCCACGAGAAGTCCTCACTGTTTGGTGTTGAGCGTCCATCTTGTGGACAGGCTCTTGTCGGGCAACGCGGGCTCGCGGTCAATGGACCGTTCCGCCCTCGTCGCCATGACGCCTTATAAGTCGGGGGTAGCCAGATTGGGGCGGACGGCCCCTGATGGGCTCCCAGGCACTACAATCCTGAGGGCTCGGTCGTTCAATTTTTAGGGAGCGAGGCAGGGCTACGCAGCAATTCCGGCGCCCGGGCTGGGGTGAGAAAGCGCATGCCAGTGCTGAGCTAGGAGGTTGGTGGAGCCAAGCGGGATCGAACCGCTGACCTCTTGCATGCCATGCAAGCGCTCTCCCAGCTGAGCTATGGCCCCGACCTGTGGGAAATTCGCGGGCGCTTGGCGTCCGCGAACGAGGGGCCTCTCTAGTGCCTTCGCCGTAAAACTGCAAGCCTCAATATCGCGTTGGACATTGCGGGCTGCGAGCCTGACCTGGCGAGGGCGTTAGCTGGCCCCGGCTCGCGCCTAAAGCCTTATGGCGCCTCGTACATGGAGCGATATTGCTCGGCCTGCGCCTCAGGCATCCGCTTTAGCAGCGGTCGCATGGTCTCGTTGCCGACGATCTTGCCGCTGCGCATGAACATCCAGTCGGAAATGTCGGCTTCGGCGAACGCATAGCGATCGCCCGCCGTCACGTTGCCGACGATCTGCGGATCGTTGTTGATGGTACCGACGTACTTGTCGCCTTCGCGCTCTACGTCGATCAGCCAGAAATGCTCCGTGTCGCCGCCGTCCTTGATGGCGACCTTCAGGGCAAAGCCCTCTTCGCCCTGCCCCGGCTCTGCGACGGCTTTCCAGAACGCCGGCAAGGTAGAACGCGCCTTCGCGATGGCCGCAGCTATTTCGGGATCGTTGTTTGGCACCATGATCGTGCCGTCCGATTGCGCCTCGGCAACCATCGGCAAGGTGCAAGTGAGCATGGCGCCCAGACAGAAAGCGACAAAGAGACGGGCAGGCATGCGAACCCCTGGCGGTTGGACTGCCCGTCACCTAGCGCCGACCGGAGCGCGCGCCTGTCACCTGGGATATAGCGCCCCGGCGAAGAGCCGCTCAGGGCTCCTCTTCGCCCTCGACCGGACCGCCGACGATGTCGGCGACATTGCCTTCGTCCTCTTCCTCCTCGAGGAAGGTCTCATCGGCGTCGTCGGCGGCTGCATCCTCCGTCTCATCGGCTTCGACGTCGGCGAGTGCGTCCTCCGGATCGACAGCTTCTGCAGCTGGCGCCTCGAACTCGGGCTTCTTTACCTTGCGGGGTGCCTTGTCCTCAGCCGCGATGGCGGTGATCGGAGAGTGCGCGATCGCATACTTCGAGCCACAGACAGGGCAGATGATCGGATTGCGGCTGAGGTCGTAGAAGCGGGCACCGCAATCGCCGTTCTGGCAGGTGCGTTTGGTCCCGCGGTCTTTGTTGGTCGCCATTGAGCAAACCTTAGCTGGTCAAAAGGGGGATTTGCCGCGGCATGCCACATGGCCCAGAGCTTGTCAAAAACAAACCTGCAGCGGCCGCAGCGGCCGTTGACAGGGGCACGGGGCGTCGGCTCTATCGCACGCACTTCCTGCACCCGCCCTCCAGGTTTTCCGTCAGCTCCGGAGCTTTGATCGCTTGTCCGCCGACACCCTAAATGCCACCCGGCCGCTGGCCGCACACGCCTCCGGCCCGCTGAAGGGCCGCGTGCGCGTGCCGGGCGACAAGTCGATCTCACACCGGGCGCTGATGCTTGGCGCCATCTCGACGGGCACGACGCGCCTCAAGGGGCTGCTCGAGGCGGAGGATGTGCTGAATACGGCGAAGGCGCTGGCGGCACTCGGCGCGCCGATCGACAAGGTGGGCACGGAGTGGCACGTCAAGGGACGCGGTGTTGGTGGCCTAGCGCAGCCGAAACTGCCGCTCGATTTCGGCAATTCGGGCACTGGCACGCGTCTGATGCTCGGCATCATCGCCGGCCACGATATGACCGTGGAAGTGACGGGTGACGCTTCGCTGAGCCGCCGACCGATGGGGCGCGTTCTGACGCCGTTGCAGAAGATGGGGCTCGAAATTGAGGGCGGGCGCGATCGGCTGCCGCTGGTGGCGCGTGGGTCGGCAAATCTCATCCCGATCGAATACGAGCTGCCGGTGCCGTCCGCGCAGGTGAAGAGCGCGGTACTGCTCGCGGGCCTGCATGCCGCCGGCGAGGCGAGCGTCATCGAACGCGAGGCGACGCGCGATCATACGGAGCGCATGCTGCGCCACTTCGGCGCCGAGGTGCGCGTCGAGACAGCTGGGGACAAGACGCGCATTACCGTCGTCGGTGACGCGGAGCTCAAAGGTTGCGACGTGGTCGTGCCCGCCGATCCGAGCTCTGCCGCGTTCTTAGCTGCTGCGGCGGCGCTGGTGCCGGGATCCGACGTGACGATCGAGGGCGTCTTGATCAATCCGACGCGCATCGGCTTCTATGAGGTGCTGCGCGAGATGGGCGGCGACGTCACCTTCATCGACGAGCGCGACGAGGGCGGCGAGCCGGTCGCGGATATTCGTGTGCGGCATGCGCCGCTGAAGGGTGTCACCGTCGATGCGCACCGGGCGCCGAGCATGATCGACGAATATCCGATCCTGGCCGTCGTTGCCTCCTTCGCTGACGGGGAAACGCGCATGGACGGCCTTGCGGAGCTGAAGGTGAAGGAGAGCGACCGCCTCGGGGCAACGGTCGCCGGCCTCATCGCAAACGGGGTACAGGCGGTTGCCGAGGGCGACACGCTGATCGTCAAGGGGGCCGGTGTCGTCCGGGGCGGCGGCACGGTCGCGACGCATCTCGATCATCGCATCGCGATGGCATTCCTCGTCATGGGTCTGGCCAGTCGCGAGCCCGTGACGGTCGACGACACCACCATGGTGGCGACCAGCTTCCCGGACTTCCTGTCGCTGATGCAAGGTATCGGCGCTGGCTTCGGGACAAGCGCGGGACGGGCGTGATGATCATTGCCATCGACGGGCCGGCGGCGTCCGGCAAGGGGACGCTCGCCAAACGCATTGCTGACCTGTTCGGGCTGCCCTGCCTCGATACGGGGCTGCTGTACCGTGCTGTTGCGCGCGATGTGGCGGCGCGAGGGTTTCGGCCGGATGACTCGTGGGCGGCCCTAGCCGTGGCGCGCACCCTCGACCCCGCCGAGCTGTGCGACCCCGACCTTAGGGGTCCAAAGGCCGGTGACGGGGCTTCGATCGTTGCCCGCATTCCGCAGGTCCGTGCTGCGCTGCTCGTCTATCAGCGGAGTTTCGCGGCCCAGCCGGGCGGGGCGGTGCTCGACGGCCGGGATATCGGGACGGTCGTGTGCCCTGGGGCAGACGCCAAAATCTATGTGACGGCGCGGCCGGATGTACGGGCAAAGCGGCGGTACCAGGAGTATGTGGGCCGTTCAGAGCCGGTAACCTACGAGGCGATCCTGGCCGACATATTGAGGCGGGACGAGCGGGACGCCTCACGCGAGGATGCCCCCATGCGGGCAGCCGCCGACGCCGACTTGCTCGATACATCGGACTTGGATATAGAGGCGGCATTCGACGCCGCTGTCGGATTGATCAAGAGGAAGATC
>CALRVN010000207.1:0-7253 GCA_943371625.1 Hyphomicrobium sp. CS1GBMeth3 | reverse complement strand
AGTTCTTCGCCGCCCGGCCCGCGCACGCCGCCGGTCTCACGATCGGCTTCGTCTACATTGGCCCGCGTCTCGATTGGGGCTGGAACCAGTCGTTCGCCGCGACCGCAGCGACCCTCGCCAAGCAGCCGAACGTGAGCATCATCGAGGCGCCGTATCTCCCCGAGAGCACCGACTACGGCAGCGGCATCGAAACGCCGGAGACCAAGGCCTACGCCGCAGCCATGCAGCAGCTCATCGTCGATGGCGCGCGCATGGTCGTCTCAACGTCGTTCGACGACGATCCCTTCCTGATGGCCGTCGCCAAGCAACACCCCGACGTCGTCTTCCGCCAGGCGTCGCTACTCGCGCACCCCGAGTACCTCAAGAACGTCGGCAGCCAGAACGCGCTGATCAACCAGGGCCACTACGTCAATGGCGTCGCCGCAGGCCTCTGCACCGAGACGAACAAGCTCGGCTTCGTTGCTGGATTTCCGTTCGGCGCCGTGCTCCTCAACGTGAATTCGTTCCTGCTCGGCGCCCGTCGCACCAATCCCGCCGCGACGGTGCAAGTCATTTTCACCGAGGGATGGGAGGACGCGACCCACGACGCCGCCGCGACCAACAAGCTGGTCGACGCCGGCTGCGACGTCATCGGCTGCCACCTCGATGCGCCCCAGGTCGTGATCGAGACCGCCGAGGCGCGCGGCGCTAAGACCTGTGGCCACGCCTTCAACCAGGCCCCGCTCGCCCCCAAGGGCTGCATCACCGGCGCAGACTACGATTGGACACCCCTGTTGGAGAACTTCGCCGCACTCGTCGCCAAAGGCGAGCCCCTGCCGGACTTCGTCACCGGCGGCTACGACAAGGGCTATGTCCGTTCGAGCCCCTTCGGTGCGGGGGCAACGCCTCCGGCAATCGCCGCCGCCGAAACCGCCATCGGCGCCATGCAGCGCGGCGACGCGATCTTTGTCGGCCCCATCAAGGACAACACCGGCAAGCTGGTGATCCCCGCCGGCACCACTTACGGCCCCTACGCGGACGAGCTCCAGCGCATCGATTACCTAATCGAAGGCGTGATCGGTTCGTTTGCGCGGTAACCGGCGCCACAAATTCACCTCGACCACCAGTAGATAGCTGCTACGTCGTGGCGTCTTGCCGAAGGCGAGCCCAAAAAAAGGGCGGCACGGGCAACGGGGCTTCGGGGGACGGGATGGACGCAGGCAGCTTTTTCGTCGACGCCTGGGAAGGCATGCTGGCGCTGGTGAAGGCCAATCAATCGATGGCTTTGCCCATCGCCTTCGGCATCAGCATGGCCGAGTCGATCGTCGGCATCTCGCTGTTCATTCCCTCGACCGCCATCCTCCTCGCGACCTCCGCCGTGCTCGTCGCCAGCGGCGCCGACCTGTTCACCCTTTGGCTTGCCGCCGGACTCGGCGCCTGGCTCGGCGATTGGATCTCCTACGCGCTCGGCTACTACTTCGAGCACGAGCTGCACACGTCATGGCCGCTGCGCGACAACCAGCATCTCGTCGCCAAGGGCCATGAGTTCTTTGAGCGATGGGGTTGGATCAGCCTCTTCGCCGCCCGCTTCCTGGGCCCGCTTCGCTCGCTGACGCCCCTCGTCGCCGGTATCTGCGAGATGCCGCTGCTCCAGTTCGCCATCGCGAGCTTTGCTTCCGCGATGCTCTGGGCCGCCGTCGTCCTAGCGCCCGCCGGCCTCAGCGCCTCCTGGCTCTTCGCGGGTTAAGACCTGCCCTCATCCAGCCGCGTGAAGCTCATCTCCGTCGTCGGCGATCCCGCTGGGTTTGCGCTGTAGATGCCGAGCATCCTCGCGTACACGGGCGCCCAATACCGACCCGACGAGCCGGCCTTCACGCACACCATGTCGCCGCGGTTCGCCTCGACGGTCACGCCGTCGGACTCGACGAACAGCTGCCCCTCGATGACGTACGCGTATTCGTCGTGCTCGTGCCGGTCCGTCCACGCCTCCGCCGTCAGCTCCCACTCCACGATGACCGGCTCGGTCCACCCTTCCGGTCGCGGCTCCGTGAACCACCGGCTCTTAGGCCCGTCGCTGCCGCCCAACGCGGCGCGTTCCCACTTCTTCGGACCCATGCACATACCCCCCTGCTGACCCGATCGGTCGCATCATCCTGATCGATCGCGTTGACGGGATCACGCAGTGATTGGCACCGCGATACGCGGCGTCGCGACGCGGCCGCGGAGGGTCAGGTCCGCGCGCCCGGCGCCTTCGCCAGCACCAGCCCATTGGCCGCGGCCAGCGCCGCCAGTCCCGAGCGCGAGAAGCACCCGATCTTGTCCAGCAGATGCTCGATGTGCGTGGCGACAGTGCGCGGAGAAATCCCCAGCAGGCGCCCGATATCCGGGTTCGACGCACCGAACGTCACCAGATGCAGCACCTCGATCTCGCGCTCCGTCAGCCTGTACGGCCACGGGATCGTCTCCTCGCTCACCAGGCTCGCGCCGTCACGGCAGGATACGATCGTCACGCGGTGGCACATGCCGCTGGCGTCGATCCACAGGAAGCGTCCCGGAAGTCGCGCCACCGTGACTTCGTCGATGAGACGCCGCAACGCGCCTTTATCATCGAGGTGCGGTCCCGCGATCCTCCCCCCGAGCGCATACGCCGCCCCGTGCGCCGTGAGCACGATCGCAAACACGCCGGGGCCGAGCGCTTCGGCGAGAATCCGCGGCGCGCGAAGCTGATCGCATAGGTCTGCAAGAATCGGCCGGAAGCGTTCTGTCGTCTCGCGCCGCTCGTCCGTCGCCGCGCTCTCCTTGTCCCAGCTCATGTGAAACGCGCCGGTGTAGCGGCCGTCGGCGAGGCGCAGACACATCGTCGACCCCTCCCTGTAGCCGGCCGGGATCAGATACTCTTGCGCCGTCGCCGTGTCAGAGAAGTCAAAATTCCAGTCGCGCCTATAGTCGCGCCAGCGCAGCGAACGCGCGGGGGTCTGATGCGCCAGTTCAAATGCCCGGTTTGACTGCACGTACGCGTCGTTGACGTGCGCGAGCGTTTCCGGGGTGTATCCATCGCTGACGAGCGTCGCATGGCGATGCGAGTTGGCGGCCGGATCCCAGGCCGTATACGCGAACGCTGAGCAGCCCACGAGATCGCGCACCAAGCTCGCGATCGTGTGCGCGTTCTCGTCGATCGTGGTCTGAGGATTGGAACTCGCTTCGCCCCAGCTGACCAGCTCCCGCGCGAGGGGCTCGATCGCTGTAAACCGCGCCATCTGTGCGCCCTCTAAAAAAGGAGCCTCCTGCACTCGGCCTTTCTTGAGTCTTTCGATCCACTAATGCGGACAGCCGAATTGCAGTTCGAAAACGCTATGAACCGGCATTGGGCGAGTCAAACCTGAACACCGCTCATGACCGATCAATCACGCGCAGAGCCCTAATTCGACGCTAAAAACAACCCCAGGTGGCTAATCTTCACCGGGCCGACAATCAGCCTGTCAACGATTGCTACACGCTGGCGCGTCTCCTCCGAAAGTCGACACGGGCGAACCGGCAGAATCCGTAAGCTGACGGATATCGCTCCTCCCCGGCAAGCGGCTAACTGAGCACACGTTTCAACACTCGTACCGACGAGGCGTGCTCGTGCTCATAGAAATCTCTAAACCAGTCCGCGCCACGGGGGCCATGCGAACACTCTTTCACGTTCGACCGGTCGACGTGTGGAAGATCCACAATCCCCTCGGGGTTTGGATCGGCAACGTCGACACGCTGATGCTCGACAGCACGACGGGCGCAGTTCGCCTCGTCTACGCGTCGATTTTTGAAATCCCCGGTGGGCAGATCGTCCTCCCGTGGCGAACCCTGCGCCTGGATCGCCTTCCGGGGGTCTTTTTCACGCTGGTCACCAAGCGGCGCATGCTCGACGCGCCCGACATTGGCGCCGGCACGTTGGCGGAGGATGCCGAACGCATTCTTCTCGATCACTACCGCGAATGCCTGACCCCGAAAGAGCGCGTGCACTGATTCGGCCCGGCGGCGCCGTGAGGTTTCCGGTAGGCGCGCAGATGAACGATGCGCATGGCTGAGGCGTTTCCCCACTGCGCCACTTCACTTTCGGCGCCAGCCGAAAGGGTTCCCTCATGGTTCACAAGTTTGCCGTCGCCGACGCGTCGTTCGAACGTTCGCCGGGACAGGACGGCGAGGTGTTCGCTGCCAATTTGATCGATCAGCGCCACGGCGGCCCGATCACCATCGGCTTCGGACGCTACGGTCCCAACGCGACCCTCAACGACAAGATCGCCGTCGACGACGTCATGGTGGTGCTGGAGGGGAAGCTGTCGGTCTCTACCGACGCCGGCACGGTCACCGCGGGTCCGGGCGAGATCGTCTATATGCGCAAGGGTGAAACCGTCACCATCCGCGCGCATGACGAGGGCGCCGTCACCGCCTACGTCACCTACCCCCATTGGCAGGAAGCGGGCACCTAGGTTCGATCGCTAGCACCTTGCCGGATGAGCACCTTGCTTTTGGCCAAGATGCTCAAGGCGCTCAAGATGCTCACGCTGCGAGTGCTATCACTTTGGCGCCTGCCACGAGCGATGATCGAGAACCGCGCTGAGACACTCGGCGTAAGTGTCCAAGTACTCCTTTCGCGTGAGCTTGGACCAGCTCTTCTGTTCGATCGTGATGAGCACCTTATCGGCCATGTCGTACGCGACCTTTTGCGGCGAGTTCTCACCGACGTGGACCACGGATCTATCAGCCACTTGAATCTCCTACAGTTGTATCGGAATCCAAATTTCCACAGCCGCTCGCTTCCCTGGAGGGCGCGAATCAGAATCAATGCGGGAAGTGGGGACGCGAGACCAGACCCCCGCTCCAGGCCTGAACTAGCGCTTTCCGAAATGGAGTCGGAAAACGTATCGTCCAAACCCGACCTTGACCGTAATGGTCATGGTAGTTGCTCCTATGGGTTTTACGCTTGCACTAGTCCGTAGTAGCGCGCGCAGCGCAGACCGTGCCTTCGTTCCCTCGGAACAAGACCGTTAGAGCAGATTTGTCAGAACGCTTGGACTCCCATCCGCAACTTTATTTGCGGCAATACACGCCTTTTCCCCGCGACTCAGTTTGCGCACAGAGCAAGTGGCTAACTTCGGGGATAACCTCGAAGCTGTGGGCCGCGAATTTCTGCGCGATATTCGGAACATCAGGTTCTCCCACCGAGGCCCACCCCGGGGCCCCTTGCCGGGGTCTCAGTGGGGTGGCAGGCAAGTGCCCGTAGCTCGGTGGAATGCGCGGCCGCAGCTCGCAGCCCAAAGCAAGCGCGAGCAGCAGACCTGCAAGCGACCTAGATCATTTCCACGTCATGACTGCTGACGGATCCGATGCGCCGACAGGGTCAGGCTATCGGGGTAAATACGTTGGAAAAACTGGCGCGCCCGGAACGATTCGAACGTCCGACCCTCAGATTCGTAGTCTGATGCTCTATCCAGCTGAGCTACGGGCGCTTGCCTGCGGTTTTCTTGGCCACGCAGGGGCCGACGACATCGGCGAACACTGAACGTCGCCGAAGGCCGCAACTACTAATCGCTCAGCCCCCGCCGCGCAAGGGCCTTGGCGCCTACCCAAGATATTCAGGGCTGGACGAGCGTAACCCCTCACCCTGATGCGCTCTCCGACCGCATCCCACCTCTCCCGTCCATGCGAAGCATGGCTACGCCATGACCGGGAGAGGTTAAGTGCCGCCGCCACTGCTAGCCTCTCCCCGGTGGGGAGAGGCCGACGCGAAATGCACTGCATAAGCGGCGGGTGAGGGGGCACTGCACTTCAGTCAGAACCGCACAGAGATTACGCCCGATCCTCCCCATGCGCCGTGGATTGCGGCGCCTCGCCGCTCCCGTCATCGGCGCTGGCATGCACCCCACGATCGGGAATCTCGAACTGGAATGCCGCGCCCGTCTTGGTGTCGAGCAGCCGCACGTGGCCACCATGTACGCCAACGATCTCCGCCGCGATGGCGAGCCCGAGGCCGGTGCCGCCCTTGCGCTGCGAGCCGGTGAACGCCTCGAACAGGTGGTCGCGCGCCTTCTGCGGCACGCCCGGCCCGTTGTCGCGCACCTCGACGAATACGCGCCGGCCCTCGCGCCAGGCCTTGATCTTGATCTCCCCGCGCGGCGACGGCTGCGCCGCCTCGACCGCCTCGATGGCGTTGCGTACGAGGTTCGACACGATGCGGAACAGATGATCGCGGTCCGCGTCGATGCGCAGCGTGTCGTCCATCTCCAGCTTGAGATCGATCGAGCCTTCGCGCGGCAGCCCCAGCGCCTCGCCGACCTCCTCGGCCAGCGGCTTCAAAAGCATCAGCTCGCGCCGCGGCGCCGCCTCCTCGGCGCGGCCGAAGCGCAGCGTGTCGTTGCAGAAGTTGATCGCCCGGTCGAGCGAGGCGATGAGTTTGGGCGCAAAGCGCTGCACCGTCGCATCCGGGATGGCGGTGAGGCGGTCGGACAGCAGCTGCGCATTCGCCAGCATGCCGCGCAGGTCGTGATTGATCTTGCTCACTGCGAGGCCGAGCTGCGCCAGCCGCGTCTTCTGCAACAGCGCGCCCGATAGCTGCCGCTGCATTTCGCCCAGCTCGCGCTCCGCCGTGCCTATCTCGTCCAGCCGCCCCGAGGGCACGATGATCCGCTCGGGGTCTTCCGGGTCTTCGCTGAAATGCACCATCGCTTCCGTAATGCGCATCATCGGCCGCACGAGGAGGCGGCTCAGCGCGAAATAGACCAGCGCCGCCGTCGCCAGCGAGATGACGATCGACACCCCGAGAATGTTCATGGCGTAGGATCGCAGCGCCGCCTTCAGCGGAGCTTCCGGCATGACGATCTCGACCAGGTCGTCGGGATCATCGCCGATTGAGCCGAGCACGCGGATTGTGCGTCCGTCGCGGGCGAAGAACACCGCGATCGCGTCGCCGATCTGCTCCAGCTTCAGTCCGATGCCATCGATCCAGCCCTCCGGCTGCTGCCGCAGATCGTAGTGCGCATCGATAGTCATCTGCGGATCGACCGGCAGCACCAGACGGCGCACGCCCTGCCGCCGCGAGGCGATCGCCTTCACCTGCGCCGTGCGCAGCATCTCGGCGCGCAAGCCGGACGGAACGTCACCGCCGGGGAAGCCTTCTGCCGCCAGCGTCGCCAATTGCGCCGCCGTCAGGCGCTCGTTCAGCCAATCGACGCGGAACGTCGAGATCGACGGCAGGAAGATCAGCACCTCCGCCAGCATGACGAAGGCAGCCGTCA
>CALRVN010000206.1:0-7255 GCA_943371625.1 Hyphomicrobium sp. CS1GBMeth3 | reverse complement strand
AGGTTGAAGATGGCGTAAGCTGCCGCTTCTCCATCCGAATTCGAGACCAGCACGCCCGTATGGCGGCCGGCGATCTCGCCCTTGAAGGGCTCATAAGCGTGGAACAGTTTGTTCATGACGGCCGTGCCGCGTGTATCGGAAAGGAGTTCCGACTGATAGCCGAGGAGCGACCGCGTCGGCACGTGAAACACGAGCCGGGTGCGTCCACCGCCCGACGGGCGCATCTCGAGAAGCGCACCTTTGCGCGCCGATAGTTTCTGCACGACGATACCGGTGTGGCCATCGTCGACGTCGATGATGACTTCCTCAATCGGTTCTAGCCGCTGGCCGTCTGCGCCGGTCTCGAACACCACCTTGGGACGCGAAACCGTGACCTCGAAGCCTTCGCGCCGCATGTTCTCAAGCAGGATTGCGAGCTGCAACTCACCCCGCCCGGCAACGTCGAACGATTCGCCGCTTTCCTTGGAGTCCGTGACCTTGATAGCGATGTTGCGCTCGGCTTCCTTCATCAGGCGGTCGCGGATGACGCGGCTCTGAACCTTGTCGCCTTCTTGGCCGGCGAAGGGGCCGTCGTTAATGCGGAAGGTCATCGACAGCGTCGGCGGATCTACCGGCGGCGCCGCGATAGGCGTCTCGACGGAAGGATCGCAAAGCGTGTCGGAAACCGTGGCCTCGCTCATCCCGGCCAGCGCGACGATCTCACCGGCGCCCGCCTCTTCGACGGGCACGCGCTCGAGGCCGCGGAAGGCGAGAACCTTGGACACGCGGAAGCTCTCGACGGTTTCACCGTCGCGGTTCAGTGCCTTGAGCTGCTGATTGGGCTTCACAGTGCCGGACGAAATGCGGCCGGTGAGGATGCGGCCTAGGAAGCTGTCGGCCTCCAGCGTCGTCGCCAGAATGCGCAGCGGACCCGGCTCTACAGTCGGGGGCGGCACGTGGCTGACGATCAAATCGAACATCGGCGCCAGGCTCTCTTGCGGCCCGGCGGGGTCGAGCGCCATCCAGCCGTTGCGGCCCGAACCGTAAAGCACCGGGAAGTCGAGCTGCTCGTCGGTGGCGTCGAGGTTGGCGAAGAGATCGAAAATCTCGTTCAGGACGTCCTGATGGCGCTCGTCGGGGCGATCGATCTTGTTGATCACGACGATCGGGCGCATGCCGCGCTTGAGAGCCTTGGAGACGACGAACTTCGTCTGCGGCAGCGGACCTTCAGAGGCGTCGACCAGCACGACGACACCGTCGACCATGTTCAGGATGCGCTCGACCTCGCCGCCGAAGTCGGCGTGGCCAGGCGTATCTACGATGTTGATACGCGTGTCCTTCCAGACGACGGACGTGCACTTGGCGAGAATGGTGATGCCGCGCTCACGCTCCAAGTCGTTCGAATCCATGGCGCGTTCCGCGACCTTCTGGTTCTCGCGGAAGGAGCCGGACTGCTTGAGCAATTCGTCGACGAGCGTGGTCTTGCCGTGATCGACGTGGGCGATAATGGCGACGTTTCTGAGGTTCATCAGGGGCTTTGTGCGCTGCAAAAGGTTGGGCGCGACCTAGCACAGAACATTGAAAACCGATAGAGGCCCCGCAGACGCGGCCAATTTGGCAGGCACCTCGGCCCCGCTTGTTAAGCCCCCTCCTCCCCATGTAGCCGCCATAACAGGGCCTCTACCTCACCATCCCGAGGTGCGTCACTGCGGCGGTATTTTTCGAGTTGGCTCATCTGAATTCGGTCACCGCGCCTATCAACTCCGGGCCATTGAAGACGCCGGGCTACCGAGACGACGATTGGATTATCGGGCTCGCCAATTTCGAGCTCCCCCATGAAGTTTTCCCGTAGGGCGTAGAAGGCTTGCAGGACCGCTTTACGGACAAGCCTTCTGTCGTCCACCGAAACATCGGAACGTTTGCTTGGATTTATCCATTGCAACGCCCGACGCATGTCGTGCAGAGGAGCGAATGGATAAAGGCCGATGAGTTTGTCCGTACCACCCACGTTCCCATATAGCACGCGCATATTGTCGATGGTCTCGCTGATGGCGGTGAAGGCGACCAAGTACTCGTCGGGCTTCGGATTTTGCTTTTCGCAGAAGGCATAGAGCGCCGACTTAGTGCGGACGATGCCGCGCCACTCCTCCTCCAGGCGCTCGATGAATTTGGAGCGCTTCTGGAACACGTTGGCGAGGTAGGCGGCGACGACCGTGACCAGCACCAGCGACATGTCCTTGAGGTAGTCGTAGATGTCGGCAGCGACGCGGGCGAGCGGCGTGCCGTCGAGCCCTGGGACGCGAGGCGCGAGCTTGGCCGCGATCGAGATGACGAGAACAAAGCCGAGCACAATGTAGGCGCGGCGCAGGGTTCGGTCGAGCGAAGTGCGGGTCATCGCATAGGCCCCAAGTTGTTATGCGTCTACGCATGTCCAACAATTGAGGCGAAGAGAGGAAGGCCGGGGCCTAGACGTGGCGGTGCATCGCGGAGTGATCGCGGGTGTCACGCATGAAGAAGTAGACCGTCAGCGAGACCGCAATGCAGGCGGTCACGTACCAGAAGAAGGCGTGCTCGTAGCCGATCTCTTTTAGATACAGGGCGACGTACTCGGCAGTGCCGCCGAACAGCGCAACCGTTATTGCATAGGGGAAGCCGACGCCCATGGCGCGCACGCCGGTGGGAAACAGCTCGGCCTTCACGACGGCGTTAATCGCGGTGTAGCCCGAGACGATGACGAGTCCTGTCATGATGAGGAAGAACGCGACCCAGGCGCTATCGGTGTTCTGAAGCGTGGTGAGGATGGGCACGGTCAACAACGTGCCGAGGATGCCGAAGGTCATCAGAACTGGACGGCGACCGACGACATCCGAAAACGCGCCGACAACTGGCTGCAGGCACATGTAAAGAAACAGCGTCGAGGCGGCGAGGATGGTCGAGGTTTCCTTCGTCAGCCCGACGGAGTTGACGAGGAACTTCTGCATATAGGTCGTGTACGTATAGAAGGCGACGGTGCCGCCGAGCGTCAAGCCGATGACGATGGCAACCTCGCGCGGATGGCGCATCAGTCCCCGAAGCGGGCTCTCTTTCACTCCGAGCGCGCGGGCCTCGATGAAGGCGTCGCTTTCGTGCATGTCGCGGCGCATGAAATAGATGACGACCGCGAGGCCGGCACCGATAAAGAACGGGATGCGCCAGCCCCATGCATCGAGCTGTTGCGGCGTGAGGAAGATGAACTGCAAGGCCAGCAGGACCAGCATCGCCAGCAGTTGGCCGCCGATCAGAGTCACGTACTGGAAGCTCGAATAGAAGCCGCGGTGCTCGGGGTGCGCGACCTCGGAGAGATAGGTGGCGCTGGTGCCGTATTCGCCGCCGAGGCTGAGGCCTTGAATGAGCCGCGCGAAAAGCAAGACGAACGGCGCGGCGAGCCCGATGGTGGCGTAGGTCGGCGTCACGGCGATGATGAGCGAACCAAAGCACATCATCAAAACAGAGATGGTGAGCGACAGGCGACGGCCGTGGCGGTCGGCGATGTGACCGAACATCCAGCCGCCGAACGGCCGCATCAGGAAGCCGACGGCGAAGATGGCGGCGGCGTTCAGGAGCTGCGCGGTCGGGCTGTCGGATGGAAAGAACGACTTGGCGAAGTAGAGCGAGAACGCCGAGTAGGCGTAGAAGTCGAACCACTCGACGAGGTTGCCAGCCGAGCCGACGAAGATCGCCTTGAGACGGCGCGCGGTGTCGGCGAGCGATGTTTCGGGCGCCTTCTCTAGAGTATTGCCGGGCGCCCGTTCGTCCATCTTGCCGATTTTCCTTTGTTCGCTACGCCCGCTTCAGCATCGAGCGCAGCTCTTCGAGCCGCTGCTTGGTCTGCATATCGATTGCGTCCTTGATCGTCATCATCTGCTTCTCGATGACGGTCGTCAGCTCACCGGCCATGCCCTCGCGCGCCGACGCATTCATCGACGCAAGCGTTTCGCGGATATGAGCGAGGCCAAGATCGCGCTCGATGTGCTGGCCGAGATTCTCCAGAAACTCGCGGGCGAAGTTCGGCACCTCGAGGCGGGCCATGGCGGCGAGCGCGCGGCGGCGCACTGCCGTATCAGGATGCGTCAGAGCAGAGCGCATCAGCCGGCTGTTGAGAGCGGTGGGGACGCGGACGAGACGCTTCTTGACCGTATCGGGGCTCACCGTGCCGCTTTCGAGCGCGTGGGCCATCGAGATCTGATGGCTCCATTGCTGCAGGCGCAGAAGGAGCGCGCGCACGACGATGATCGACAGCGTCACGACGATGAGCAGGCGGACGCCGTTTCCGGTCCAGCCGTTGTAGATGATCTCTGCGGTGAGATTGTCGGAGAAGTCGACGAGATTGGCCCAGGCATTCAGCACCGAGTTGACGATGGGAATCTCGTTGAGCACGCAGGCGAGGTACTCGCCATACTCGTTACCGAGCGTCGGCCGCTGGCGGAGGATCTGTGCGAGGCCGGTGTGCTCGATCGTCTGAATGATGGCGGCGAGGCCGAGGATGTAGAACGCGGTCGAGGAGGCGAGGATCGGCACGTTGTTGACGGCGTCGAGGGCCGAGAACGTCATCTTGTCGGCGACGAGCGAGCCCTCCATCACGCGCTTTTCCTCGTACATGATGCGGAGGCTGGAAGCGATGATGAGGATGTGCACGAGGAGGAATGCAGACAGCGACCAGAATAGCGGCTGGGTCTTGAGTCCGGTTACGGCGAAATAGAGCACGGCGACGTTGGCCGCGAGCCAGGCTATGACCCGCCACACAGCCACTTTTCCGGTCTGCGGGTCGGGTCGAAAGATCAAATTGAGCAGGCCGATGAGCGGCCAGCAGACGCTGGTCCAGGCCAGATCGAGCACCCCGAACAACCGCGTGGCGATTTTCTCGCGTTCTTGCGCCATGACGCAGGCCCTGTCCCTTAAGCTCCCCAACTGA
This sequence comes from Hyphomicrobium sp. CS1GBMeth3, assembly GCA_943371625.1. Classification (GTDB taxonomy): domain Bacteria; phylum Pseudomonadota; class Alphaproteobacteria; order Rhizobiales; family Hyphomicrobiaceae; genus Hyphomicrobium_A. Next base: position 2,325 of record CALRVN010000206.1, on the reverse strand, counting down.
AGCTAACGTAGCACGGCCAACCGGGACAGCCCGTGGCAACATCGGGCAACTTTAACGGCGACGGCGGGGCGGCCGTTGCGTCCCCAGCATCCGGGCCTGCCCGCATTGACCGAAGCCCTTGCAGGGGTCTAATTGCAGCCCAATCTTATGGAGCCCTGGCCACAGAAGCTGCCGGCCAGGCAGGAGGGCGAGATGGCCAAAGCCAGGCACGCAAAGGTTCTGATCCTCGGCTCGGGGCCGGCAGGTTACACCGCGGCCATCTATGCCTCGCGCGCCATGCTGAAGCCGCTGCTGATCCAGGGGTCGCAGCCGGGCGGGCAGCTCACCATTACGACAGATGTCGAGAACTATCCGGGCTTTGCCGACGTGATCCAGGGGCCGTGGCTCATGGAGCAGATGCAGGCCCAGGCCGAGCATGTCGGCACCGACATCATTTTGGACCAGATCACCAAGGTCGAACTGAAGAAGCGGCCGTTCGTTCTCAAGGGTGACTCTGGCGATACCTACACGTGCGACGTGCTGATCATCTGCACCGGCGCGCAGGCGCGCTGGCTGGGCATCGAATCGGAAGAGCTGTTCAAGGGCCACGGCGTGTCGGCGTGCGCCACGTGTGACGGCTTCTTCTACAAGGGCAAGGATGTCGTGGTCGTCGGCGGCGGCAACACCGCGGTCGAGGAGGCGATCTTCCTCACCAACTTCGCCAAGAAGGTCACGATCGTGCACCGGCGCGACCACTTCCGCGCGGAAAAGATCCTGCAGGACCGCCTGTTCAAGAACCCGAAGATCGAAGTCATCTGGGATCACTCAGTCGACGAGATCGTCGGCACGCAAGACCCGAAGTCGGTCACGGGCGTGAAGCTGAAGAACACGCATACCGGCGCTACTACGCAGGTGCTGGCCGACGGCGTCTTCATCGCTATCGGTCATGCGCCGGCGACGGAACTGTTCAAGGGCCAGCTCGACCTCAATCACTCGGGCTACATCATCACGCGTCCAGACTCGACGGCGACGGCGATCCCCGGCGTGTATGCCGCCGGCGATGTGAAGGACGAGGTCTATCGCCAGGCTGTGACGGCGGCGGCCATGGGCTGCATGTCGGCCCTCGAAGCGGAGCGCTATTTCGCGACGCTCGAGATCGAGGCGGAAACTGAAGCCGCTGAGTAGCCACCCGCGACATTCATCGAGCGCCGCGCAAGCTCCGTCGGTCACAAGAATGTCGCCAAGACGGTGAATAGAACCCGCCGCCAAAACGAATCACTGGGGGATGAAATGACTTTGCCGAAGTGCGCAGCTGTGGCCATTTGCGCCGTGCTGGCCATCACCGCCGCGCGTGCCGACGACACCGACGCGACCAAGCATGATCTCGCCGCCCAATGCGCGGCAAAGAATGGCACTTTCGACGCGAGCTCTAACGAGTGCAAAGAGCCGAGCGCCGATACGGCAGCAGGCGACCCGATCGTCGGCCCAATGATGCAGGGGCTCGCGCCAGGGGCGCGGGACGACGCAAAGTAGCGATTGACCGTTGCAGGACGGATTGTAGCGCGGCTCGCCGAAAAGCGGGCCGCGCTGTGTTTTACTGCAACTTGTAGGCGACGACCTTGTCGCTCATCATCAGCGGGAGGAGCAGCAGCTTCTCGCTCGGCACGTAGCCGATGTCTGCGGTGCCCTGAACTAGGGTGAGGAGCAGGTCCGCCTTGCCCGACTTGGATATGCGGAACAGCTTGCCCGCCACCCAATCGGTGACAAGGAAGGCATCTCCGTCCGGCTCGAGGCCGTCGAGGTTGCCGACAGGCGTGCCGTCACCAAGGTTGCTCACCTTCTTGTCAGCAATATTGATCTCGAGCAGGTTGGCGGGGTCGGACTTCGGCGCCGAAGTGCCGGGTGCGCCCCAGGCCGCGACGATGATCTTGTCGCCTTGCGCCTTCAGGCCATTGGGGAATTTCAGCTCCGGCCCTTCGAGCCACTTCTCGAGCTTGCCGCCGGTTAGACGCCAGATGGCGCTGGTGCTTGAATCGGAGACGTATACGTCGCCCTTGTTGTCGGCCGTGACGTCGTTGAGGAATACCGCGCCGGGCGCCTCGTACTTGGCGAGAATCTTGCCGCTCTGGGGGTCGACCTCGACCAGCTTATCGATATCGGCCGTGTAGAGCTTGCCGCCCGAGAGCGCTAAGCCCTTGGGTCCGTCGAGCCCCTTCACCCACTCGAGCGCGATGATCTTGCCGTCGGCGAGGGAAATCTTGGAGATGAAGCCGTTGCCGTCCTTTTCGGTCGGCTGGCCGGCGACGTTGCTGACGTAGGCAATTCCCTCGGCCGGGACGGGGAGAA
>CALRVN010000205.1:0-7286 GCA_943371625.1 Hyphomicrobium sp. CS1GBMeth3 | reverse complement strand
CGAGCGCTGACCTAGACGGGATCGCACGGAGACAGGGTATCGGACGAGCGCATGGCGCTTTCTGCTAAGTTAGAGTTGCGGCAAGGCCAGCAGTTGGTGATGACACCCCAACTGCAGCAGGCCATCCGTCTGCTTCAGCTCTCGAACATCGAGCTTACGCAGTACGTCGATGGCGAGCTCGAGCGCAATCCTCTGCTCGAACCAGATGACGGCATCGAAGCTCCTATCCGCGCCGAGACGGATAGTCCCGAGTTCTCGAAGTCCGACGATCGGAGCCAGACGGCGAGCGAGACCGAGTGGGTCGACCTCGAAAAGCCGGTCGCCGACCCCGAAGCGACGTTGGACACCGACTACGACAACGTCTTTCCCGACAACAGCCCCTCGGACGCCGCCGGCAATCCGGACGCGTCATCCGGATGGGCCTCGTTGCGCCAGCGCGGCAACGGCTCCGGCGATGACGTCAACATCGAAGCCTTCCTGACCAACGACGTATCCCTGCGCGAGCATCTGAGCCAGCAGATGCCGCTGGTTCTGAAAGATCCCGTCGAACGGCTGATCGGCCAGTACCTCGTCGACATGGTCGATGAGTCTGGCTACCTGGTCGGCGCCGATCTCCCGACCATCGCCGACAAGCTCGGCGCGCCGCTGGAGCTGGTCGAGAAAGTTCTCTCCAGCCTGCAGACACTCGACCCGCCGGGTGTGTTCGCACGCTCCCTCGCGGAATGCCTGTCGCTCCAGCTGAAAGAGCAGAACCGCTTCGATCCCATCGTCAGCAGCTTTCTCGAGCACCTGCATCTGCTCGCCAGCCACAATCTCGCGGCCCTGCGCAAGGCCGTAGGGTGCGAGATGGACGAGCTTCTCGAGATGATCGCCGAGATCAAGAAGCTCAATCCTAAGCCCGGCCTCAAGTTCGGCTCGGTCCAGCTGCAGCCCGTCGTCCCCGACGTGATGGTGCGCGCCTCGCAGAGCGGCGCGTGGATCATCGAGCTAAACACCGAAACCCTGCCGCGCGTGCTGGTGAACCGCACCTATCTCACGACCGTGTCGCAGTCGACCGGCTCGGCCGCCGATCGCAACTATCTTCTCGAGTGCCTGCAGACCGCCAACTGGCTGGTGAAGAGCCTCGACCAGCGCGCGCGCACGATCATGCGCGTCGCCGAGGAGATCGTCCGCCAGCAGGACGGCTTCTTCACCCACGGCGTCCAATACCTGCGCCCGCTCAATTTGCGCACCGTCGCCGATGCCATCTCGATGCACGAATCCACCGTCTCACGCGTCACGTCGAACAAGTACATGGCGACACCGCGCGGCATCTTCGAGATGAAGTATTTCTTCACCTCGGCCATCGCTTCGGCCGACGACGATGGCGAGTCCCACTCCTCCGAAGCCGTGCGTCATCGCATCAAGCAGATGATCGACGGCGAGACCCCGGCCAGCGTCCTTTCCGACGACAAGATCGTCGAGAAGCTGAAAGACGACGGCATCGAGATCGCGCGTCGAACGGTCGCCAAGTACCGCGAGGCGATGCGTATCCCCTCCTCGGTCCAGCGTCGGCGCGACAAGCGCCTGACCGAACGCGTCGCGCCAGCGGCGCCCTGAGCCCCCGCGGCGGCCCCACCCATGCTGCGGCTGGGAGCCGAGCCCTTGTGCTACGCCCCAGACTGCTCTATACGCACCGCGCACGGCACATGAGATGCCTGCATCTGCTCCCGCTTTACCGATTTGTGACAGGGCATGGCCCCGTTCTTGCACGTTTCTGCAAATCGATGCGTGGGGATATCCCCCGACCGAACACAAGCTGGAGGAAATATTCGAGAAGCCGCGTCGGCATGGGCATTCGGGAATCAGAAATCCCTGTAAAGCCAAGCCGTAACAAATGCTTCCCGAGACTGCGCTGCCGCTTTCCTGAGCAGCCGACCATGCGGGTGCCATCTTTTTGGTTTCTGAGCAGGTCGGGACACTTCGCAAGGGGATAGCGTGGTCTCGGTGCACAGAGGGTACGTGCGGGGGCACGGGCATATAGGTAGAATATCTGCGAGAGTCGCCGGTCACCGCGCCGATGGTCGATACGACCCCGCGGACCGGCTCTCGATCGCATCAGGTTGGAACAGGATTTAGAAGATGGATCTCTGCGACCTGCTGGCCTCCGACGGCATCATTGCGCCGCTCAAGGCAACGAGCAAAAAGCACGCTCTGCAGGAGCTGGCGTCTATAGCGTCCCAGCGCACCGGTCTCGACGAGCGCGAGATATTCAACACGCTGCTGCAGCGTGAGCGTCTCGGCTCGACCGGCCTCGGCCGCGGCATCGCCGTGCCTCACGTCAAGCTCTCCGGCCTGCGCAGCATATTCTGCCTCTTCGCGCGCCTCGACGAGCCGGTCGACTACGAGTCGCACGACAACGAGCCGGTCGATCTCGTATTCCTGCTGCTCGCACCCGATCACGCCGGCGGCGATCACCTGAAGGCGCTGGCCAGCATCTCGCGCGTCGTGCGCGAGCCGTCCGTCCTCGATGCGCTCCGCAGCGCACCCGACGCGGCCGGATTGCGTGGCGCGCTTACGCGCCCGCTCCCCTCCCACGCCGCTTAGTTTTCTTGGGCGACACGAGCGGCGGGAAGCTTTGCAGATCGCTATCGTGGCGCAAGTTGATAGCCGGCGCTCGCGCCGGGCGCCCTTGGCGCCTGAGTACGGCGTGCTTCGCTCGCCGTGCTGAAGTGAGCTGTCTCATTCGAGTAGCGCGAAACCTCTCTTGGCCGCCGCAGGCGGCAAGGGCGCAAGGCGCCCCGCGCCAAGTGGCGCGGCTATCAACCAGCGTGACGCTCGCCGCAGACAGAGCTTCTAACCACTTGAGTCAGGCACTAATCAGGGAACAGGGCAGCCGTTGCCCTGGCCAAGCACCAGCATGGCGCCGAGAGCGATGCCGCCGACGATGATCCGCCACCATCCGAACACCGCAAAGCCGTGCCGGCTGACGTAGTCGAGCAGGTAGCGCACCACAATCACCGCCGCGATGAACGCCGTGATGAAGCCGATAACGATGTTCATGACATCCGACGCCTGCAGGATCGACCAGTTCTTGTAGAGGTCATACGCGAAGGCGCCGGCCATCGTGGGCATCGCCAGAAAGAACGAGAACTCCGCCGCCGAGCGCTTGTCGGTTCCGAGCAGCATCGCGCCGACGATCGTGGCGCCCGAGCGCGATACGCCGGGGATCATGGCCAGGCACTGCAGAACGCCGATCTTGAACGCAAGAGACGGCGGAAAATCCATCGCGTTGGTGTAGCGCACCGGCAGATGCATGCGGTCAACCACCAGCAGCACGATGCCGCCGAGGATCAGCATGACGGCGATCAGCATCGGCGTCTCGAACAGCACGTTCTTAATGAAGCCGTGCGCGAGCACGCCGACCACCGCCGCTGGAAGGAAGGCAAGCAGCACGCTGAAGACGAACCGGCGTGCAGCCGGGTCGTAAGGTATCGCCATCGCAACACGCGTCAGCTTCACCGAATAGACGCTGAGGATGGCGAGGACGGCGCCCAGCTGAATGAGAATTTCGAACGTCTTGCCGGGCGTGCAGACCCCGAGAAAGTGCTCCGTCAACAGGAGATGTCCGGTTGACGATACTGGTATGAACTCGGTCAATCCCTCGATGAGGCCAAGCAGGATCACTTCCCAGATCGGCATGAAAGCCTCGCATCGCTTGTGCTGGATTGTGCGGCGGGAGAATTAGCAGGAAATAGCGGTGTGCGGTGCCACTTCCGCGCCACATAGGATGATTGTCTTATGCGGTCCCGCACCCTAGGAGCAAAGGGTGCCACTAAGAACGATGAGCGATCAATGCACACGCTGACGCACTTCCGGCTCTGTCCCTTTTCGCGCGCCGCGCGCTTGGCCCTCGCCGAGTTGTCGATCGAGGCCGAGTTGGTCGAGGAGCGCCCGTGGGAATGGCGCACCGAATTTCTCGCCCTCAACCCTGCCGGCGAGTTGCCGGTCCTTCAGATTGACGATGCCCCCCCGCTCTGCGGCATTTACGCGATCTCCGAGTACCTCGCCGAGACACCCGCCGTGCCCGAGGGCGAAGACCAGCCGATCCAGCTCTTTCCGGGCGATCGCGCCCAGCGCGCCGAGACCCGGCGCCTCGTGGATTGGTTCAACGGCAAGTTCGACCGCGAGGTGACACAGGAGCTGCTGCAGGAGAAGGTTTACACGCGCCTCCGGCCCGATACCGTCGCCGCGCCTGAGGTCGAGTTCATCCGCGCCATCCGCACCAACCTGCGCTACCATATGAGCTACATAAACTACCTCGCCGACCAACGGCGCTGGCTGGCAGGCGATGAGATGTCGTTCGCCGATCTCGCCGCCGCAGCGCACGTCTCGGTCGCCGACTATCTGGGCGAAGCGCCGTGGGAAGAGTTCATTGTCGCCAAGACCTGGTACGCACGCTTGAAGTCGCGGCGCGCCTTCCGCACCATTTTGGCCGATCGCGTTCCCGGCGCGCTGCCCGCGGTGCACTACCCCGATCTCGATTTCTGACGAGTCACATGTGACGCTGGAGCTCAAAGAGAAGGTCTTGCGGCAGGCTTCAGCGCTCGGCTTCGACGCGGTGCGCGTCACAACGCCGGATGCGACCCTCCTTGCCGGCACACGCCTCGCCGAGTTTCTTGCTCAGGGCCGCCACGGCGACATGGACTGGATGGCCGCCAACTCGGAGCGGCACCGGAGCCCGACGCAGCTCTGGCCAGACGTGCGCTCGATCATCATGCTCGGCATGAGCTACGCACCGTCCGACAATCCCCTCGATGCCCTCGATCATCCGCATCGCGGCGTCGTGTCCGTCTACGCCAAAGGCAAGGACTACCACGACGTCCTGAAGGGCAAGCTAAAGCAGCTCGCATCGTCCCTTGCCTCGTCGAGCGGTGCCGATGTGAAGGTCTTCGTCGATACCGCCCCGGTGATGGAGAAGCCGCTCGCCGCCGCCGCCGGCATCGGCTGGCAGGGCAAGAACACCATGCTCGTTTCGCGCGAGCACGGCTCGTGGCTGTTCCTTGGCGCCATCTTCACCACCGCCGAGCTTCCGCCCGATGCGCCCGAGAGCGACCACTGTGGCAGTTGCCGCCGCTGCCTCGACGTCTGCCCGACCGCCGCATTCCCCGCGCCCTACCAGCTCGATGCCCGCCGCTGCCTCGCCTACCTGTCGATCGAGCACAAGGGCCACATCCAGGCTGAGTTCCGCCGCGCCATGGGCAACCGCGTCTTCGGATGCGACGACTGTCTCGCCGTGTGCCCGTGGAATAAGTTCGCCGCCCGCTCGCACGAAGCGCGTTTTGCCGCCCGCGTCGAGACCGACAACCCGCCGCTCGCCGAGTTGCTGCAGCTGGATGACGCCGCGTTCCGCATTCGCTTCGCCGGCACGCCGGTCAAACGCACCGGCCGTGACCGCTTTCTACGCAACGTGCTGATCGCCGCCGGCAACTCGCGCGACATGAGCCTTCTACCGCGCATCGAAGCGCTGCTCGCCGATGCCTCCCCGCTCGTCCGCGCCATGGCCGTGTGGGCGATGCGCCAGCTCACCGACGACGACGTCGGCGATACCGTGCGCGGCCGTCATCTCGCACGCGAGGCCGACAGCGACGTTCGCGCCGAGTGGCAAGTCGCGGCCTCGCCATGAGCCACCTGTTCTGCTTCGGGCTTGGCTACAGCGCCACGCGCATAGCTCAGCTGCTTGCCGCCGAAGGCTGGAGCATCACCGGCACCGCCCGCACGCCCGAAGGCGCCGCCGCGATCTCCGCTCAAGGCTTCGACGGCCTCGTCTTCGATGGCCACCACCGCAATGCCGGTGTCACCGACGCCCTCGCGCGCGCAACACACGTGCTCATATCTGTACCGCCGGGCGATGACGACCCGGTGCTGCGCCACTACGAAGACGACCTGCGCGCAGCACCGTTGAAGTGGCTGGGCTACCTCTCCACTGTCGGGGTCTACGGCGACCGCCAGGGCGCCTGGGTCGACGAGACTGGGCCTGCAGACGCCACCTCGGTGCGCGGCCGCCAGCGCGTCGTTGCCGAGGATGCGTGGCTGTCGCTCGGCAAGTTGCGTCAAGTTCCGACGCAGGTCTTCCGCCTCGCCGGTATCTACGGCCCCGGACGCAGCCCCATCGATAAGCTGCGCGACGGCACTGCCCACCGCATCGTCAAGCCGGGTCAGGTCTTTAACCGCATTCATGTCGACGACATCGCCCGCACCGTGCGCGCGGGCATCGGCGCCCCGGCAATGACTGGCGTCTATAACGTCACTGACAACGAGCCCGCGCCTCCGCAGGATGTGGTTGCCTATGCCGCCGAGCTGTTGGGCGTTCCGCCGCCTCCCGAAGTTGCCTTCGCCGACGCGAACTTGTCGCCCATGGCCAAGAGCTTCTATTCCGACAACAAGCGCGTCGCCAACGCACGGCTGTACCAAGAGCTTGGCGTCACTCTGAAATTCCCCACCTACCGCGACGGCCTGCGTGCCGTTCTCGCCGAGCTGCAACAGCGCTGAGTCTTTCCACAGCCCCTTGCCCGCTCATCGAACCTGAACACCTTCGTTCAGGCGCCGTTCAACCGCCGCCCGCTTTAAAGGCGGAATTGGGCCGCGCCTTTGCCGCGGCCTTAGGGGAGCGCCCGCTCCTTCCGTGATAGTGGCGAGGATGTCATGCGGTCGGCAACGAGTTGCATCGGTCGCGGCGCGGTTTGCGTCGTGGCAATGATGACATGGGTCTATGGCGCGTCGGCAGCGCCGCCGAGCAAAGAAGCCAGTGCCCTAGCTCAAAAATTCTCCGAGGCCGCCGAGGACGGCGAGCGCGCGGACGAGGCACGCAAGTCGGAGGCGAAAGCCAAGGCAGAAAAGCAGGCCGCAGAAAAACAAGCAGCCGCCAAGAAGAAAGCCGACGCCGCCCGCGTCGCCGAGGCGAAGCGCGAGGCTGCCGACGAGCAGCGCGCGAACGACGAAGCCGAGATGCTGCGCCGGGCAAAAGACGAGGCCGAGGCACGCCGCGCCGAGGATGAGGCGCGCACCCAGGCTGCAATTGCCCGCGAAGCCGAGGAAGCCCGCATCGAGTCCGAGCGCCAGGCGGCCCGCGCACAGGCGGAGCGCGCCTCCGAAGAAGCGCGGCAGCAGAAGATCGTCGAGGACGCCCGCGCCGAGGAGCAGCGCCGCAAGGAAGCTGCACGACTCACTCGCGAGGTCGAAGACCAGCGCATCGCTGACGAGAAGCGCGCTGCCGAAGAAAAGCGCATCGCCGAAGAGCAGCGGCT
>CALRVN010000204.1:0-7317 GCA_943371625.1 Hyphomicrobium sp. CS1GBMeth3 | reverse complement strand
GTCTGCACAATTCCCTCGCTGCTACGAGCTTCGATCAGGCTCAGCGAGCCGAGAGGGAAGCGAGCGTTGTCGCCTGCACAAGCAAGTTGCTGAGCCTGGGTCGGCACGCGCTTGAACTGGACGCTTCCGTCGCTGCGGCACGCTCTCGGCCTCTTGGAAGCGAAGCCCCTCGTTGATTGATCTGCGCAGCCCGACCCACACTGTTCTTCCAGGGCACGATATGCCACCGACGTGGCGCGCAGCATGCCTCGCGTATCGTGCGGCTCATAGAGCAGGCGGGTCCGATGGCACCGCATGGGAAGCTGCACGCGCTACGGTGCTGCAGGAGTTTCCATCAATGAGCCAGCGTGTCGCTGGGGAGCAGGCGTCAGACGCGCTCGCCTATGCGCTGCTGCACCACCGCGAGTGGTTGTGGCCGCGGTTGAGTTTCGGCTCGAACCTGACCTCTGATCCTCTCCAGTTCGTCAGCTTTGATGCTGGAATTCGAAATCTGCGCTTAACCAGCGCCGCAACCTTTCTGCGAACCTTGCTCCAAGTTAGTCCGGACGCACTGCGGGCGTCTTAGGTTCGTTTTGCCAGTGAGATCACTAAGGTTCGTGCGCATAACGGACCGATCTCGCTTTCTCTCCGGGAGCAATAGCCCCCTCCATTGCTCCCGGAGACGCATAACCGATGCCGTGGATCAACACGCCTGTCTGGCAGCGCGCGGTCTATGGTTTCAATCCCACGCTAGATGACCTACTGCGCGTCGCGCTGTGCCGGTCGCGTAGATGATCGCCGCGGAAAGACCACATATGAAGAGGTCGGGATCAATCGTGTCCCTTCCAGCTTGGCCGCATCGGCCCCATATCAGGATGGTGAGCGATCAGCGCCACCCCCATCCCGAGGAAACACCCATGAGCGACACTGACGACGTAGGCGCGCGTGACGTCATCCTGAAGCTGCTGAGCGACGACGAGAACGCCAAGGTAAGCAACGCTGAAGGCAAGCCGCTCGCGGCCGGCGAAGAGTATGTCGATCTCGAGGATCTCGAAGCCGGGGTGCAGAAGGCCTCTGAAGCCATGACTTCAGGCGAGGCGGCCAACATCTTGCCCCGCAGCGCCATACACGATGCAACGTGGACCAAGATTCTCGCGCAGCTCGCCGACTAGGAGCCGCCACATCGGGCCGTGACGGCGATAGTCGCCGCGGCCCTCCCACACCGAACTTCCGGGCTATTTTCCCTTCTGATCTGGAAACAATTCCCGGCGTGCGTGCCGCCGGAACAAGCCGTCACGCGGCCCCGTTGCAGGGGGGTGTCAAAGAAAGAAAAACAAGAGGAAACCATGAAATCGCTTCTCGCAGCTGCCGCTGCTATCGCCCTGTTCGCCGCACCTGCGTTCGCTGCAGACAACGCCACTCCCAATCCAGATGCGGCCGGCAAGAGCACCAACTCTGACGGCACGGTTGGAAAGGGCGCTGATGGCGCATCGACTGGCGTTGTCGGCAATGACGGTGCCGGCAAGAGCACGAATTCAGACGGATCAACGGGAGCCGCCGCCAACGCGCCGGGGACGTCCATCAATAACGGCGCCGGGAGTACTGCCGACCAACAGCCGGCGTCCGGCTCCGGCAAGTAACAGGCTTCTTGTCTTGAAGTACTCGCCCCGCTTCGGCGGGGCTTTTTCGTGTGGCGCAGTAGGCGGCGATCGCGCCCGTCCCCTGCTGAGGGCGTTATTCCTTCTCGCCTTGTTCGAATCAGCGAAGCACTCGCCTCCCTCCTTCGGAGGGGGCGTCGGCCTCTGGCAGATTTGCAGGAACGAATGCGGACGCGAGGTGTTGGGTTTACGGAAGTTACAGAATGGAAAAGGAAGCACCCAATGATCAAGACGCTTTCTGCTGTTGGCCTTGCCGCTGCGTTGCTATTAGCTGCTCCCCAAGCCGCCACCGCATTGCCCGGCCAGGGTATGGCCGTCAACGCATCGAGCGATGTGCTGACCGTTGGACATAAGCGCTACTACAAGGGCCGCCATTGGAAGAAGCGCGGTCACCACCATCACCATCGTCACCACTATCGTAAGCGCAAGGGAATCCACATCCACGTCAACTAAGACGTCCAACGGATGTGCGAGCGGTCCCGGCGATCCTGGGACCGCTCTTCTCATAGTGCACCAGCTCACCCGCCGCCTGAGATACTGTGTTTTTATTCGGCCAACCCCAAGGTGGAGGGGAAGCGCGGGTCAACCCGAGTTGGGAGCTAGGCCACCGGATTTGATCGTTCGGCAGTCGATTGAGCGTCGATCTTAACGGGGCATGATGGGCCAGCTTATGCGGCTCGGCGGAGCCGGCGGTGGAGATAGTTTTCATCGAAGCCAGCGATCTGGACAAGCTTCGTCGGGTCGCTGATGAGTAAGCTACCCCGCTGCAGCGTCATCGCTCCGCTCAGTCTCAACTCCTTGAGCACACGGTTGAGATGCACAGCGGTCATCCCCAAGGAATCCGCAAGCAAGGCCTGCGACAACGGCAATGCGAACTCCGGCTCGGAGGTTAGCCCGATATTCCGCGCGCGGAGATAAAGCTCACACATCAGGTGCGCAACCCGCTCGATGCTGCTTCGTCGCCCCATGCTCGTGATCCACGCTCGCATCGTGCCCTCATCGACGAGCTGCGCGATGTACAGTGCTTTTGCGATCTTCGGGTTCTCGGTCATGATCGCATCCATCTCATCGCGCGAGATGGTGGCCACCACGGCAGGGGTGATGGCCTGAATGCAATGGTCCATCTCGCCAAGGAGGCCGACGTGCAGGTCGCAGCAATCGCCCGGCATCAAGAAGGCCAAAACCTGCCGCGTGCCGCTCGGCAGAATTTTGTAACGACAAGCCCAGCCTTCCAGGATCACGAACACGTGCCCCGGACGATCGCCCTCGCGGATCAGGTCTTTCCGCTGCGCGTAGGGTTGCGGTTGAGATGTTGCCGCGACTAGTCGCGCGATGTCGTTGGGGTCAAGCGTGCCGAAGGTTGAAAGCTTGTCGATGAAGCGGTTACCCATGGCGCATTTTCACATAAAAGAACGATTTTCGATATTGTCGAATGTTAATGTCCAAAGTTGATATAGGTGATAGGTCGTAGCCTCTAGCACTGTTAAGCCCAACGTATCGTCGGCTACTCGGGCTCCGGCGGCTGAGAGACATGTGCTCCCGTCCAGCTAGGAGTTACCGACGTGGATGACAGACCGAATGATCCAAACCCTGCTGCAGGGGGGACAGGACCGGAACCGTACGGGCACGCCGCGCTGTTGCTCGTGGAGAGCTTGATTCACGGCATGATCGCCAACTCGTCACTGACGGTCGCGCAAGCCATCGAGATTGTAGAGATTGCAGCCGAGGTAAAGCAAGACGCGGCCAACGATGTCGGCGATACGCCGGCGGCCCGACAGTCTCTGCGTTTGCTAAATTCGATCAGTGCCAGCCTTAAACACGATCTTCCCAGCAGGTAGGCGCTCATCCCTCCGCACCGGCGGGCGACGCTCAGTACATCGTTGCCTCATAGCTCGTTGCAGCCGAGCCCCCCGCAATTCTCCCTGAGCCAGCTCATCATGGGCTGCGAAAATGCGGGCGCGCAGTAACATTGATCAACGACGAATGCTGGCCGCGGGTGGATGGTGGGCCATCCCCGATCAACGACGGTAGGCTTAGGGGACTGAGAGACATTCGTGCACCCGCCTGAGATTGGAGCGCAATCATGAAACCAATTTTCGGACCGGACGACCTTCGGTTGATGGGTGGGGCGTGCGACGAAGCCTGGAACATTCTCGGTCCAGCGCTGGTATCGCCATCCGAAGACTATGAAAAAAGCGTGCGTCGCAGGATGGCCGGCCGTGTGATCGCAGCTGTGGAGAATGGCGAGCGCGACCCCGACCAATTAAGGGCCATCGCACTCGGCTAGACGCTCGCCAGCCTACGCGCCGGCCTTAGGGCGACGCAACCAGCCATGAATTGCCGGATTGATGCATGCTCATGCGTGCCCGCAGCCGATGGAGTCAAAAGCAGCAACGAGGCGCTTGATTGCAGCCACAGTCGTTTCGACCCAGCGGTGCGTCAGTTCGTTGTTGGGTTCGATTTCCGCTGCCGCGGTCAAGTAGTGCAGTCGGACGCGTTCGTAGGTCTCCGCTCGCTCTTCGCTTGGAACGTCGACGATCCGCATTGCCATCCGCTGGACGGTACCAGTCATCGCATCGCAGACCCTCTTCTGCTGCGGCGGTAGCCAGGCGATTTGGGAACCATTGGGTCCGCGCTCAATGGATCGATACTGCACCGAGTATCAGTCCGACCATCGCTGTCAGCAATTCAGCCTCGGTGGCAGGCTTTGCAAGATGCGGCGCACCCTTGCACGCTCCGCCAACATTCGAAAAACCACTGTAGATCATGAAGGGCACGCGGCGCTCCTTCAGCCGTGAACAGAGCCGCGCGCTATCGCCGTCGCCCAAGGCATGGTCGAGGATGGCACCCGAGAGCTTGTCATGCTCGACCAAGATTAGCGCGTGCTCGAGCGTGTGCGTAGTTGTCACTGCGGCGCCGGCATCTTCCAGCGCTTGCGTGATGTCGAGGGCGATCAACGGCTGATCTTCGACGACCAGGATATTGCGCCCCTTGAGGCATTGCGGCTGCATGAGGCTGTACCAGCGCGGCAAGGCGCGATGCTGCCCTAGACTGGCGATACCACGGAGGTCGCTCAGCTTGAGGCACCGATCAATCCTCATGACGCAACAAAACGCGATGATCTGAGGAGGCCAACCCGACGAAGCTAACGCCGGCTCGGTGTTGCGTAGTCGCATACGGTAGCAGGTGTGCTTTTCCGCGCTTTAACGCAGGTTAAGGCGCCGCCTCTCCGGGAGAAGTTGGAGGGATCGCCGCTCCCGGAGAGAATGCGAGACCAATCCGTGCTGGCACACGAACCCTCTGTGGTCTCACCGCCGCGGCGTCACGCTAGTCTACGTGGGATTTTGGGAGACTAATCTGGATCAATGCCGGCCCGAAGCCGCAGCCCGGCAGCGAATGTCGCGGCGCGCCGCTGGGTCGCCCAAGCTTTACGGCGACGCAGGTTTGTCCAGCGAGCGGAACCTCCACCACGCTTCGACATTAACATTCAGCTATGAGCAACGTTATTCTCGTCATCGATGGCGACGCCCACTCCAGAGACGGCATTGCCGAATTCTCGAATGCAACGGCTATGCGGTCAAGCAAGCCGCGACGTCGGTTGAGGTGACAACGGCCCGGATTGCTCCGGGCCGGTGCTTATTCGTGGTGCAATTACTTAGTTGCCTTCATGTCGTAAGCCGGCGCGGCCTGAAGCGTCTCCTTAGTAGCATCGGAGGTTACGACGAGGTCGTCGCCATTGTTGGTGAACTTGAGCTGGTCGAAATCAAGGGCAACGTTCTTTTCGCCCATGCCAAGGAACCCGCCAACGCCGACGATGACAGAGGCAACCTTGCCGCTCTTATCCAGCAGCACGTCGTTGACGTCGCCGATGGTCTCGTTGGCAGCGTTGACCACGTTCTCGTCGAGAAGCGCGGACGCGGAGATCTGATTGCTCATCGTCTGCGTGTTAGAAGCGGCGCCGTTATCCGCGGCGAATGACGGGAGAGCCATTAGGGGAGCTAGGGCCGCAACCGCGATAAGTCTTTTCATCGTTTCCTCCAGTGTGACGATGCCTCCTGGACACCTGGAGAATCAACGAACTAACGTTGCTGGTGTTCCGTCCCCGCCCGTCAATTTACCCGGCTACAGGCTACGACTTAGCACGTCTCTGACTTTGAAAATCCCTACACGGCTGGCGCAACCGGCGGGCCGGAGGAAGACGACATCTGACGCACCTGTTGGGCAACGGACTTGGTCGGCGGCGGTTTCCTCCGCCGGACATGGGAGGCTCCACGTCCGTTAGAAACATGAGAGCCATCGTCCTTGCGCGCCGACGATGCGAGCGCCGAGGGAGGCTTTTGTATCCGCGCGCGCATCTGGCAGCTGGAGCCATCTGAATCTATCGAGGGTCGCAGTGCTGCTGCGCGTCGAATCTCACAGGGCGCACACGACAGCCGGTCTGCCTCCGGAACCCGACGTGGCTTTGGATCGCAACACGACAGCAGGTCGGGCCGTGCGGGACGTCGCTGCCGTCGAGCCGCCGACTCGCACCGCCGCCCCAAACGCTCGCGAATTTAAACACGAACGTGATTGGTACGTGTTCTGACGCGTCACCACATTCCATTCAGGGCCCGGTGTCAGGGCCGCTTTGATCGGAGGAAAACATGCGCACTTGGAGCAAACCGCAGGTTCGCGAGCAGGAAGTCGGGCTCGAAGTCACCAGCTACATGCCTGCCGAAATCGACATCATCTAACCGTCAGTCACTTCACGAATGCGGACGGCCGTCGCCGCCGTCCGCTGCCCTGCTATCGAGCGCCCTTCGCGCACGTCCCCCCATTAAGATCTGGAGATTTAAACATGAAGCGCGCAATCGCCCTATCCGCAGTCCTCACCGCATGTCTCGCCCTCCCCGCGCTGGCCGAAACACCGGCCACCAACGCCGCCGCGCCAACCGAGGCCGGGACCGCCACCAAGGGAAACCTATTTACCGAGAAGCAGGCCCGCGCCCACCTTCTGCACCTCGGCTACGCCGACGTCTCCAATCTCACCAAGGATGAGAACGGCGTCTGGCACGGCACCGCCACCAAAGGCGGCGAGCAGCGCAGCGTCGCCGTGGACGTCAAGGGTGCCGTCAAGAACTAAGAGCGTTCTGACCTCAGGAACACCGCGGCGCCCGCTAATGAGCCGGGCGCCGCTTTTTTTTCAGGCCTGTTGAGAAGGCGCATCGATGCGATCACACCCGCGCATCGAGTTCCTACTTCTGCGCGAAAGGTCTGCATCTGACAGCAGGTTCACCTCCACGAGCGGGCGTGGTCGGCGATCGTCCAGGAGGCGCCGCCCACCGACTTCCGCTGATGGGACGCTTCAGCGCAACCGGCAGCTTTCGGGTTGTCTGGGTTTTCTGTTCTTGTTCCCCTCGCAATGGAGCCTGCTAAGCTACAGCAGCCGTTTCAGGAGCGTCGGCACCCCTTTGTCGTCGTCGCCCATCGCCGCCCATCGGTCGAGAAACGTCTCAACTGTTTCACCTGCGCCAAGCCTAACCAGTTGTCGGTTGTCGCTTAAAATCCGCTCATGATCGACGTGCATAAAAATGTACTTGGATACGTCCCTGCATTCGGCGGTGAGCGACATGGCACTCCTCAACGCGTCCTCATTCTCTCGATACCAACCCGGGCGAGGCATCTGGCTGCCCTGAGTTTC
>CALRVN010000203.1:0-7421 GCA_943371625.1 Hyphomicrobium sp. CS1GBMeth3 | reverse complement strand
TGCCCCAGCGATAGCCGACGAGGTTGGTGGTGCCGTTGCGCGCCGTCAGTGCGAGCGTCGGGCCGTAAGTGTTGAACATGCTCAGATAACGCGGGTGCGCGCCGCCCCAGCCATCGCGGAGATCCCAGATCAGAGCGTCGGCGTCCTTGAGCTTGCCTTCGCTTAGGACGTCCTCCAGCTGGCTCTGGTACTCACTGCCGGCGTACGACCAGACGCGCACGTAGCCGATGCGTTTGCCGTTCATCTCGATAATGCGCGCGCTGTCGCGCAGTGCTGATTCGAAGGTCTCGCCGGGGTCGACCCATTGCGGCTCGACGACAATGTCCTGCGTGTCCGCGCCGGACGCGCGACGCACCTTCAGTGTGACCTTCTCGCCGACCTTGTTACGGAAGGAGCCGATCTGCTGAAACGGTTTGGCGTCCGCGGAAACGATCTCATCACCGGCAAGCAGGCCGGCTTTGGCGGCCGGCATATCGGGGAACACCGCGGTGACGAAGGTCTTGCCCTCGATGTTGCGAGTGAACATGCCGATGCCGGCATAGCGCACCTTGCCGCCGGAGAAGTGCTTCGGGATATCGCGGCGGAGTGGATAGGAGAAAATGTCGACGAGTTCGTAGTAGGCCGTCTCATCGCTCGTGTAGTGATGCGTGTGCGAGACGCCGAGTTCACCCAGCAGCGCGTTGATGGCGTCGGAGCGCTGCGCGTCCGTGCGCGCGCTCGCATAGGTGCTGCGGTGCTTGTCGCCCAACGCTTGCCAGTCGAGGCCCTTGATCTTCGGGTCATAGAACTTGTCGCGCACGAGACGCCAGACTTCTTCGTAGACGGCAGTGTTCTCATCGCGTTTGGGCTCGTAGGCACGGGCCTCAGAGATCAGCGTGGGGAGCGCTTGCGCGCCGGCGACGGCAACGGCGAGTGCTCCGGAACGGACGAAAGCGGGTGCGCGCATGTCTCAACCTCAGTTCGCGGCGAACGCCTGCAAATGTAGGTACTGAAAGCGACGATGCGAGAGGATAGCGTGCGGAGGGCGCGAGCAGCCCTTACAATTCCGCAATCTTTCCGGTCAGCAATCTTTGAACATCGAGGTCACGCACAGCCAGGTATCGTGAACATTGCGGCGGGCGATCTCGAAGGCGCCGACTTCGTAGGTCGATTCACCAGTGTCGCTGACGGCACGCTGATAGTCGGTCACGTTCACCATACGCTCGGGGCCGTCGCATTTGCCGCCCTCGGGCAGGGACACAACGTGGCACTTCTTGTGCGTGCCTTTTTTCGCCAGGACCTTGGTACACATCTCGCTCTGGATTTCGCCGCCGACCTTCATCTTCTCGGACAGCTGCTCGACAGCGCAACGATAGGTTGCCGCTGGCTCTTCGCAGGAGACGCACAGCTCTTCGGCGCCTGCCGGGAAGGCCGTCGCGGCAAAGGCACAGGAAACGGCGAGAACGAGAACCTTACGCATACTGTCACCCCTCAGAGCCCGCGAGTGCCTCCCGATCCGGGCCCACCCTGAACCGTAGACCGGTAGTGCAACCCTGTGAAGTGGCAAGGATTTGGCCGATCATGAATGCGGCGCAACATCGCCCGCGTGCCGGTCCTTGACCGAGGCCGCGAAGCAGCTCACGCAACGTGCATGAGTGGGGACAGCTCGACAGATCACACGTTCTCATCGGAACGGCTCGTCTTCTTCACCGATGGCGTCATGGCCGTCGCCATCACGATATTGGTGCTGGATCTGAAGGTCCCCGAGGGGCTCTCGCCCGAAGCCCTGCAGGAGGCGGTGAGCGGCCTCTGGCGCGGCTTTCTCTGCTACGCTTTGAGCTTCATCGTCATCGGTGTGCTGTGGATCGCACATCACCGGCAGTTCGCGCTCATCCCCCGAGCAGATCCGCTGCTGCTGTGGCTCAACCTGTTCTTTCTGATGGCAGTGGCGCTGATCCCGTTCGTGACCGGCCTCTTGAGCGACTATGGCGGCCCGCTGGGGACCGCCCTCTATGCGCTGGTGCTGATGGCCAGTTGCGTCATGCTCGCCAGCGCGTGGTGGTATGCGAGCCTCAATCCAAAGCTCATGCCCAAAGATGTGTCCTTGGCGACCCGGCGCGCGGGTGCGCTGACGCCGCTGCTCGTCGCCGTGGTGTTCGGATCGTCGATCGGCGTTTCCTACGTCTGGGGGCCAAGTGCTGCACAGTGGAGCTGGCTCCTTGCTGCCGCGGCCGGGCCGATTGCCGATCGCCTGTCTCAGGCGTGAGCAGGATCGCGCCTTGACGCGCGGCTCGAAGCAGGTCAGGAACAAATCATGACCGATCGGCTCGTCACAGGCTCGAGGCGCGATAGCGATGCCACCGAGGCTTCGTTGCGGCCGCAATCGCTTGCCGAGTTCATCGGGCAGGAGCAGGCACGCGCCAACCTCAGCATCTTCATCCAAGCGGCACGCGAGCGCGGCGAAGCGCTCGACCATGTACTGTTTGCCGGGCCACCGGGGCTCGGCAAGACGACGTTGGCGCAGATCATGGCCAAGGAGCTCGGGGTAGGCTTCCGAGCGACGTCGGGCCCTGTCATCGCCAAGGCGGGCGACCTCGCGGCGCTGCTGACCAATCTCGAAGACCGCGATGTCCTGTTCATCGACGAGATTCATCGGCTCAGCCCGGCGGTGGAAGAGATCCTCTATCCGGCGCTCGAAGACTTTCAACTCGACCTGATCATCGGCGAGGGGCCGGCGGCGCGGTCGGTGCGCATCGACCTTGCCAAGTTCACGCTGGTCGGCGCGACGACGCGGCTGGGTCTTCTGACGACGCCGCTGCGGGACCGGTTCGGGATTCCCGTCCGTTTGAATTTCTACACTGTTGAAGAGCTGGAGCGCGTGGTCACGCGCGGCGCCCGCGTGCTCGGCGCGGCGATCGGCCAAGACGGTGCGCGAGAGATTGCGCGACGGGCGCGCGGTACGCCACGCATCGCTGGACGACTGTTGCGCAGGGTGCGCGACTTCGCTTCCGTAGCGAACATCGCGATCATCGATGCGACCCTCGCCGACAAAGCGCTGACGGCGCTGGAGGTCGATGCCGAAGGGCTCGACGCGCTGGACCGCCGCTACCTCCTCTGCATCGCCAAGACGCATGATGGGGGTCCGGTTGGAATCGAGACGCTTGCAGCGGCGCTGTCGGAGCCGCGCGACGCGCTGGAGGAGATCGTCGAGCCGTTCCTGCTGCAGCAGGGCTTCATCAGCCGCACGCCACGGGGGCGCGTGATGACGCTCAAGGCCTACAGGCACCTTGGCATGTCGGGACCGCAGAGGTCATCGACGCCGCAGGGTGCCCTGTTCGATGTCCTGGATCCGGACATCGATGCCGATCCTGAGGGTCAAGCCGGGACAGGCTAGTCCGCGGAAGCCGGCTGTGAACGCCCTTTGCTTGCCCACAAGCCGCCCTCTTATGGCACGCTCCTTGCGTCATGGTGGTGCATTGCACCTCGAGGCAGCCAGGCGAATTCAGTGATCTCGCGCAGACAGCTCATCCAAGGTTTCGGCACGGCAATGATCGGCAGCGTGGGTCTCGGCGGCTATGCGCTCGCCGAGCCGTTCGGCACCAGAGTGACGACCTACAGGTTGACGCCGCCGCGTTGGCCGGCCGGATTGTCGTTGCGGCTGGCCGTGATCGCCGACCTGCACGCGTGCCGTCCGTGGATGGACGTCGACCGGATCGAGAGGATCGTCGAGCAGGTGAACGCGCTGAAGCCGGACTGCACGCTGCTCCTCGGCGACTACGTTGCCAGCATACGTTCGCGACGTCTGGCGACATCGGTTCCGCACCGCGAATGGGCGGGCGCTCTTGGGGCGTTGCGTGCGCCGCTCGGTGTCCACGCCGTGCTCGGCAATCACGACTGGTGGGAAGATCCAGAGTTGCAATTGAACCGCGGGGGAGCGACGGCGTCGGGCAAGGCGCTGGAGCGGGCCGGGATCAGGGTGCACGAAAACACCTGCCTTCGCATGAGCAAGGATGGCCATGGATTCTGGCTCGCGGGGCTCGGAGATCAGTGGGCGTTCTGGCCGAAGCAGCAGTTTGCCAATCGCTACTACGAGGGCGTCGACGACCTCTCCGGTACGCTGGCGCTTGCAACGGATGACGCGCCGATCGTTCTCATGGCGCACGAGCCCGATATTTTTGCCGAAGTGCCTGACCGCGTGTCGCTGACCATCTCGGGGCATACGCACGGCGGCCAGATTCGTATTCTGGGCTATGCGCCCGTCGTGCCTTCCAAGTTCGGCTCGCGCTATGTCTACGGCCACATCGTTGAAGCGGGACGCAACCTGATCGTCTCGGGCGGGCTTGGCTGCAGCAGCCTTCCGCTGCGCCTCGGCTCGCCGCCGGAAATCGTGATGATCGAGCTGAGTGCGTGACGACTGTGCGCATAAAGACTGGGCGCGTGACAAAGCGGGTGCGATCGGTTTTCTTCGCGCCATGACGAACACAACATCCGATCCCGATCGCCAATGGCCCGATCTCGCCGGGCGTCTCATCGACATCGACGGCACGCGCGCGCACGCATTGCCGATCCGCGTCTACTTCGAGGACACCGACTTTTCCGGGCTCGTCTATCACGCGAGCTACGTTCGCTGGTGCGAGCGCGGGCGCTCCGACTTTCTGCGGCTGCTCGGCGGCGATCATCGCAAACTGATCGATGGCACCGGCGGCAACGAGCCGGCCGCGTTCGTCGTACGGCGGATGACGTTCGACTTTCTGAAGCCCGCCCGCATCGACGAATTGCTCGAGGTGGTGACGCGGGTGAAGGCCGTCGGAGCGGCCAGCCTGACGCTATTGCAGAGCGTGGTGCGCGGCGAGACGACGCTCGTCGAAGCGGAGGTGACGGTCGTTCTCATCTCGGTATCGGGCAAGCCGCTGCGGATTTCGGGCGTGCTGCGGGAGGCCTTCGAGGCCCCATAAACTCAGGCCCTGCGCGGGTTTCCGGGCTGCGTCGCCACGGCCACATGTGCAGAAAACGCTTGATTTCAGCCGTTATCCCGCATATTCGCGCTCGGCCGAACGCACATTGTGCGTGCAATTCGCGTAGTATCCTCCGGCTGAACGATTCTCTCAAGGAACCAACCGATGGCTGAAAAACCCGCTCCGAAGCAAAACACGATCACGCTCCGCCAGATCGGCGCGTCACTCTCGGAAGCGCACGACATCCCCAAGAAGACGACGGCCGCCGTGCTCGAGGATCTCGTCACGTTGATCACGAAGCACCTCAAGAAGGGCGACAAGATTCGCATCAACAGTCTCGGCGTTCTGCAGGTGCGCAAGCGCCCGGCGCGCATGGGCCGCAACCCTGCGACCGGCGAGACAATCAAGATCAAGGCGTCGAAGAAGATTGCCTTCCGCGCCGCCAAGGAGCTGAAAGAATCCGTCTGAGCATTAGCTCGGGACCGGACTTTCGCAGGCACAAAGACGCGCCGGCCGTGCTGCCGGCGCGTTTTTTATTGGCTGCGCGCCGTCCGTGAAGCGGGCTTCGGAGAACCAAACTCTCGCCATCTGGCGGCCATAGAGTGCGAATCGGCTACCTTTGACGCTTGACCATTTGAGGGAGGTGACATGTCCGAGAAGACAATCCTCGTCGTGCCCGGCAAGAAGCTCACCGTGCCGCGAGTCGTGAAGCGGGGGCTGCAGATCGCTTCTGCCGTCGCGCTGTCCGCCGGCGTTGCCCTGGCCATCCTGATCGGCAACGGGCTTCTCGTGCCACGCGGTGGGCTGCTTCAGGGCTGGGACGTGTGGGTCACCTTCATCAACCGTACGGACATCCTCGCCACGATGGTGCTGACGGCACTGGTGACGGTGTTGTTCGTCTATTGGCAGCGCGATCAAGAGCGCGGGAAATAGCGGTCATTTCGCTTCGTCGGCGCCGTCTTTCGCAGCCTACGAGAAATGAGCGCTGAAACAACTCAAGCCGCCAATGGGCGGCCTGTCATTATTAGGGAGGACGCGGCTTGGCCGCATCCTCCACTAATTAGCAGGTTCTTGCGAACCGCTTAGCGGCAGCAGCAGCGCTTGCGGAAGTACTTCACAGCGGCAACCGTGCGGTAAGAGCGCACGCGCTCCCAGGTCACCTTGCGGACGACCGAGACGGTCGGCTGCTGAACGGCGACGCGACGATAGAACTTACGGCAACCGCAACGGTCGCTGTACAGCTTCTTCGCCCAAACGGTGCGATAGCTGCGCACGCGCTCGTACGAAACCTTACGCACCAGCGACGTCGTCGGCTGGCGGTAATAGACCTTCTTCGCGACGGTGCAGCAGCCGCCACGATCAAACAGATGTGCTTCTGCAGAAGTCGTCATAGCCATGCTCGTACCGGCCATCACGCCTGCAGCAACCAGAACTCCAAGAAGCCCACGCATTCGAAAAACTCCCAAATTCACCCACGCACGATTTTTGAATGTTTGGCGTTTTGGTAATAAACCGAAATCGCCAAACGGCACGCAGAATGGATAACAGGGGCGTCCGTAAAAATGGGTTAGCCCGAAAAACAAAACGAATGCATCTCCGGTTATGGTTAATGAAGCGAATCATTGATGGCTTTGGTCGTGCCAAAACGGCAAGTAATACGGGGAATAACGGTTTGTTTGCAGGTTAAGCGACGAGGTGAAAATGCAACCGTTTATTTCCGGTCATAAACAAATAAAGCGGATGAGAGAAAAGCTAACGATTAGAAATGCAATGCGCTGCAACCCGTAAAGCCGGATCAATAATTGGCTGCGCCAATTTCTATCGTGCAGAAATATGCGGTTAGCTTTTGAACGGAAGCCGGCGCTGGCCTTTAGCGGCAGTGCTCGGAGCGCTCGGCATCCTTGGAGATGGCATGGCCGATCGGATCGGTTGCCGAGCCAGTCACGTCGAGGGGCTCAGTGCAACGCCAGGCAGCGATGACCTTGGAGGAGCCGAGCGCGGTACTCTTGGAAACCGGCAGCTCGGGGGCTGACTCGGGAACTGCGGCCCTAAGCGTGGCTGGGGTACGTGGCGGCATGACCGCCGGTACGGGGGTCGGGGCCTTGATGGTCTGTTCCGCCATCGCCTTGGCGAAGCAACGATCGAGATTGGCGCAGCGGCGCTTGGCTGAGGGATGGCTGTCCGTCTCGGGCGCACCCTCGAAGCTATCGCAGACCTCGCTCAGGCCTTTGCGGTCAAGCCAGCCTTCGCGCACGCCGTAGTTGACGGCATAGCAGTCCGCATTGAGCTCGCTGTCGCCCACCGTGAGGTGGCCGCACTCGTGCTTGAATACGAAGAGGCGCACGATCGGCGGCTGCTGGTTCAGCATGTCGGGATTGAGAATCAGAACCGTTTCGCCGGCCCCGCCCTCGCTGGGCAGATCGCGGTCGATCATGATGTCGGCCTTTCCGCACGACATCTTGCGGCCGGCCAGCGTGACGCTGCGTC
>CALRVN010000202.1:0-7441 GCA_943371625.1 Hyphomicrobium sp. CS1GBMeth3 | reverse complement strand
CAGCGGGCTGGTGTGGTGGGTGCTGCACGCGCACTACGTCTCTGGCAGGACGGCGCCGCTTACGGTCTACGGGCCGGCCGGGATCGCGGAGCGGTTTACTGCTGCGGCAGAGGCGCTGTTCCCGAACTCGACGCAGATTGAGCGACGGTTCGCGTTGAGCTTCCGCGAGTTCGAGACGGGCGTAGCCGTGGAGGCGGGCGGCGTCACCGTCACGCCGTTCGAAGTGCTGCATCCGTCGGGAGCGACGCCGTATGCGCTAAGGTTCGAGCGCGGGGGCAAGGTTCTCAGCTTCTCCGGCGATACGAAATGGGTGGAGAACCTCGTTCCGGTCGCGGACGGTGCGGACCTGTTCATTTGCGAGAGCTTCGGGTTCGAGACGCCGCCTGGCTATCACATGGGCTGGCGCGACATCGAGCGGAACATCGAGCGGCTACGAGCGCGGCGGATCCTGCTGACGCATATGGGGCCGGAGATGCTCGCCAACCGCGATCGGGTCCGGCATGAGCGCATCATCCTGGCCGAGGACGGCATGAGCGTGGACATCTAACGGGTTGCCAGCGGAGTGCGCCATTGACCCCTGTCATAGAACCAGATTGCAGAAACTGGGCTTGACGGGGTTCGAATTCGCGCGCCTACTCATATTCAAGCGAATTACAGGAACGTGTTTTCAGCGGGTCGCCGATGCTCGACGACATGGACGTCAAGATTTTGCGCATCCTCCAGGAGGATTGCACGCGCCCGGTGGCGGACATCGGGAAAGAGGTTGGGCTGTCCACGACACCCTGCTGGCGGCGGATACAGAAGCTCGAGGAGGCGGGGGTCATTTTGCGGCGGGTTGCCGTACTCGACCCGCATCGGGTGAACGCCGGCGTCACGGTCATCGTGTCGATCAAAACGGACCAGCACAGCCTCAACTGGCTGGAGCGCTTTCACAAGGCGGTCGCGGATTTCCCCGAGGTGGTGGAGTTCTACCGCATGTCGGGGGACGTCGATTATCTGCTGCGCGTGGTGGTGCCGAATATCGAAGCTTATGACGCCTTCTACAAACGGCTGATCGCGCGCATCGAGATCGCCAAGGTCTCGTCGGCATTCGCGATGGAGCAGATCAAGTACACGACGGCATTGCCGATGCAATTCGCGCGCAGTTCCGACAGCGACGCTGCTGGCGCGTCGGACGGCGAAGAGAGACGGCGAAAAAGGTAGGCGGTCAGCTGTCCTTCGATCCCTGCTTCTTAAGAAGCGTGATGAGGCTCGACGTGTCCCAGCGGCCGCCGCCCGCGGACTGCACCTTGCTGTAAAAACCGTCCACCAGCGCCGTCACCGGAAGCTCTGCACCGTTGCGCTCTGCTTCGGCGAGGCAGATGCCGAGATCCTTGCGCATCCAATCGACGGCAAACCCGAAATCGAACTTGTCCTCGTGCATGGTGCGCCAGCGGTTGTCCATCTGCCAGGATTGGGCGGCGCCCTTGGAGATCGTCTCCATGACGAGATCGAGGTCGAGCCCGGCTGCCTCGGCGAAGGCTATTGCCTCCGACAAGCCCTGCAGCAATCCGGCAATGGCGATCTGATTGACCATCTTGGTCAGCTGACCGGCGCCGGAGGAACCAATGCGGTTGGCTGCGCGTGCATAGGTATCGATGAGCGGCTTCGCGCGATCGAAGGGCTCCGCGTCGCCGCCGACCATTACGGTGAGAGTGCCGTTCTCCGCGCCGGCCTGGCCGCCCGAGACCGGCGCGTCGAGGAAGGCGATGCCACGCGCAGCGCCGGTGGCGTGCAATTCGCGGGCTACTTCGGCGGAAGCCGTGGTGTGGTCGATGAAGGTGGCGCCGGCGCGCATGCCGCCGAAGGCGCCTTGCGGCCCGGTCGTCACGGCGCGCAGGTCGTCGTCGTTGCCGACGCAGGAAATGACGAAGTCGGCCGAGAGAGCCGCTGCTGCGGGCGTGGGAGCGCTGCGTCCGCCGTGCTTTGCGACCCAAGCCTCGGCCTTGGCGGGGTTGCGGTTATAGACGGTGACGTCATGTCCGCCGTTGAGGGAGAGATGGCCGGCCATGGGGAACCCCATGACTCCGAGACCAATCCAAGCAACCCGCGCCATGCCTCGATCTCCGTTGCGTATCAGAGGCTGCGCTTAGCATCGACGGTGACCGCGACACCAGAAAAAAGCCCCGGGTCCTAGGGGAGCCGGGGCTAAGGAGATCAGACGTTTGGGGAGAGTGTCGTGTGTCGTCGTGTGATCAGGTCGCCGAACGGAACGAGAGAAGAGCCGAGACGCTCGTGCCGGCGGTCGTGGATGCCTTTGCCGTGTCGCTATCGTGCGCCGCAGTCAGTGAGACAGCGAGCAGTAGAGCCGTAACGAGAAAGAGAATAAGCGCGCCCGTCCGGGCCCAGGCCCAGTGCGTTCCGTATTGCGCTTTGACTGTCTGCAAATCCATTCTTCGCACCCTCGGCACGGAGAGTCTGTGATCAAGTAGAGGTTTTTGTAACCGATAAGACCTCGTTAGTCTAACCGCATTTTCCGCATTGGCTAACGGAAGCCATTGAGAATTAAGAAAGTATTTACGATTGAGGCTGGGCGCACGCGCCGCTAGGTTTCTTGCCGCGGATCTGCGACAGCGTGCTGTGAACGCTGATGGCCTCGGGGTCTGTAATCAGCTCGATAAGAACCGGGACGGCCGAGGACAACGCCCGCTTCAGGGCCGGAAGAAACGCTTCCGTCGTCTCGACGCGGACCGCCTCGGCTCCGTAGCTGCGGGCCAACGCGACGAAATCCGGATTTACCAATGTCGATGCAACGACGCGGCTCGGGTAGCGGCGCTCCTGATGCATGCGGATGGTCCCGTACATGCCGTTGTTAGCGACGATGATCACGATGGGCAGGCCGTATTGCACGGCCGTCGCAAGTTCCTGGACCGTCATCTGCAGGCAGCCATCGCCGGCGAGCGCGACCACAGTGCGTCCGGGATGCTCGAGCTTTGCGGCGATCGCCGCGGGCAGCCCGTACCCCATCGAACCGGACGTCGGCGCTAGCTGAGTTGGCCAAGTCTTGAACTGGTAATAGCGGTGCACGAAGCTGGTGTAGTTGCCGGCACCGTTGGTGACGATGGCGTCGTCGGGCAGCGCGCTCGAGAGCGTTGTGATCACTTCTTCGAGGCGCACACGGCCGGCGGTCGGGACGGGCTTTAAGGATCGCTCGTAGGCGGCGCGCAGGTCGCGCCGAAGGCGGCTCCAGGGCCGCTTCACAGGTGGCTTGAGGCGCGACAGTGCGCGCGCGAAAGCTTCCGGCGTCGAGACGATCGGCATATCCGCGCGGAAGATGCGCCCCAGCTCGTCGGACGAGGGGTGAGCATGCACGATGTATTGCGACGGCTTTGCGGGATCGATGAGCGAATAGCCGGCGCTCGAGATATCGCCCGGGCCCTCGCCGACGATGAGCAGAACGTCTGCAGATCGCATCGCCGAGGCCAGCTTTGCATCCATGTCGATGCCGGCGTGACCGACATAGGAAGGGTGCCGATTATCCAAGTAGTCCTGGCGGCGGAATGCCGTGGCGATGGGCAGATCGAAAGCTTCGGCAAACGTCGCGATGTCTTCCGCGGCTTCGGCGCTCCAAACACCGCCGCCCAGAAGCACGAGCGGGCGCTCCGCTGCCGTCAGCTTGTTCTTGAGCTTGGTCATGTCGGCGACGGGTGGCGTCGGCGCAGGAATTCGCACCGACGGAGGTGTTGCGGCGGAGCCTGTCGCCGAGAGGATGTCCTCGGGGAAGCCGAGCACGACCGGTCCCGGACGCCCTGAACATGCCGCCTGATATGCGCGCGCTACGAATTCGGGAATGCGCTCGACGTCGCGCACGATGCCGACCCAGTTCGCCATGGAGCCGAACATCGACTGCAGGTCGATCTCCTGGAAGGCGCGGCGGCCTTCGTGGCCTGTCTCGATCAGGCCAACCAGGAGCAGCATCGGCGTTGCGTCTTGGTGCGCAACAAAGACGCCGCTGGAAGCATTGGTGGTGCCGGGCGCGCGCGTGACGAAAGCAACGCCTGGGCGCCCAGTGAGTTTGCCCGCGGCCTCGGCCATCATCGCCGCGCCACCCTCATGGCGGCAGACGATGACGCGAATGGTGCTCTCGTCGAACAGCGCGTCGAGCGCTGAGATGAAGCTCTCGCCCGGCACGGTAAACAAGGTGCGGCAGCCCTCACCGACGAGCTGGTCGATCAGGATCTTGCCCCCTGTGCGCATTACAGACGTATTCACCGCGGCGTGGCTTTGGTTCGGTTCGGCAGTTGTAGGCAGGCACAGGCGCTGCAGAACAGCCCAATCCGGCGGTTCGGTTAGGATTGTAGCCCGATCAGGGAGCGCTTTGCGAACGCTGAGAGTTCGCCCTGCGTCGCGTTCCCGCACTCTGGCGGCTTAGGCAACCTTGTGCGACCCCCGAGACGTTATGGGGACATTGTCGGGCTGCTGTCACAAGAAAGGGCTTTACAGGGGGGGAGGGGGACCCTAAATGCAGCGCTCTTCTTGTTCGGCGGTCTCTGCTTTTTCAGCAAAAAGCCCGTGTGCGCCCATGGGCGGTGGAGGTCCTATGCGATGGAGAAACTCTCCTCTGCAACTGCACTGATCGACAAGTGCCGGCCTGAACAGCCGGTGCGGGGTCTGCGTCCGCTTGCAGCCGGCCGTGCGGCGAAGTGGTTTCTGGAGAAGTTTCCAGGCGACGTCGCTTACGCCTACAAGGCGAACAACTCGGTGTTCCTGATCGGTGCCCTTTACGGCGCCGGTATCCGCCATTTCGATGTGGCCTCGCTGCCCGAGATCGAGGACGCCGCGACGATCCCCGACGCGCAGCTGCACTTCATGCATCCGGTGAAGTCGCGCCATGCGATCCGCCGCGCCTATGACCTTGGCGTGCGTTCGTTCTCGCTCGACAGCGAGGATGAGCTGAACAAGATCGTCGAAGCGACGGGCCAAGCGCGCGACCTGCTGCTGTGGGTTCGCATCGCCGTGCCGGCGATCAACAGCCGCATTCCGCTCGAGCGCAAGTTCGGCATCACGGGTGTCGAGGCTGCCGACCTGCTGGTCAAGACGAGGCAGGCTGCAGCTGAGCTGGGTGTGACCTTTCACGTCGGCTCGCAGACGACGACGCCGGACGCTTACGTCACGGCGCTGGGCGAGGTGCATCGCATCATCGTTCGCTCAGGCGTGATGATCGACCGTCTCGACGTCGGTGGCGGATTTCCGTCTCGCTATCCCGACAGCGATCCGGCGCCGCTGCAGGATTTCATCGACGTGCTGGAGAAGCACATCGAGCTGTTGCCGGTGAAAGAGAACATCAAGCTGATGTGCGAGCCGGGTCGCGCGCTTGTTTCCGAAGCCGAGAGCCTGATCGTGCGCGTCGATGCGCGTCGCGGTGACAACCTGTACATCAACGATGGCACCTACGGGATGCTGTTCGATGCGGGGCATCTCGGCTTCATTTTCCCGACGCGGCTGATCTCGCGCGGCGGGGATCCATCGAGCCCGCTGGTGCCGTTCCAGTTCTGGGGACCGACGTGCGACTCGATCGATCACATGAAGGGGCCCTTCATGCTGCCGGACTCGGTGCGTGAGGGCGACTACATCGAGATCGGCAACATGGGCGCCTATGCGCGCGCCATCGCGGGCCGCTTCAACGGCTATGGCGAATACGACGAGGTGATCCTCCTCGATCCGCCAATGCTGACGATGTACGACGACGAGGACGCCGAGGCGTCAGCAGCGCGGCGGTGACGCCGCGCTGGTAGGCGAGTGAAGAAGTGGCGGGCAGCTTGCGTGCCCGCCGGTCTTATCGGCCCCACTTGTCGTCGTCGAAATCGCCGAGGCGATCGAAACAACGCTGAAGCTCGGTTGACCTGTTGCGTTGCTCATCGGCGATGCGGCGGCGGGGCACGTAGCGGCACCACTGGAAGTGCGGCCCGGGATTGTCGTCCCACGCCGGTCCTCTCAATCCGCAGCGGTACTGCCGGTTGGCCTGCGCCTGCACGACGGCGATACGGGCGTAGACCTCACAGGACGCGCGCTTGCCTTCGACATCGCCGCGCTTGTCGTCGCGGCCGAAGCGAAACGAGAAATTGCCATCGCGGTCGATGCGAATGCCTTGGGCGGCCGCAGTGCCCGCCGCGAGCGCGGCGACGGCCAGCATGACGCTTCCAATCAATGTTTTTGAAACACGCATAGTTAGTTCCTTGGTTGCTCGTAGAAGCAGCAGTTAAGCGTCCAATGTGGACTTGATCGCGGCGGGAACGGCGTAACGGCGACGAAGGCGTGGCTTGTGCGCCGCAGCGAAAAAAGCAAACGGAGCGCAGCGGGTACGGATCCTCGCGGGTGAATTTCTGGCTAATCTGTAAGGTTTTCAACGATTGCCGCGGCGCGGTGGCGCACCACATTAGATTTTATCCGCTCTCATGGGGGACAGGTGTCGCGAGCGGCACCAACCTAGGGAGTGAAAGAAAATGAACCGGGCATTGAAACTAGCCGCTTGCGGCATCGCGGGTCTGATGATGCAGGCAGCGTTCGCGAGCAACGCGAGCGCTGAGTACATGGGTTACGGGAACGGCGACCCGGGCAATTGGGACTACAACACGGAGCAGGCTGGCGGTCCGTGCAACCTTCCAGGCGCCAAGGAGATCGACGCAACGACCGGTCAGGCGAAGTGCTGCTCGCAGTACAATCCGATGAGCATGTGTCCGCTCGCTCATTCCGGTGGGACGCATCTCTATCGGCATCCCAAGAAAGACGCCCAGAAGTAGTCGGACAGCAAGTCAGAGCGGCTGCACTTTGCGGCCGCTCGACGTTTCATCCGCGCGTCAGGGATCGTCCTTGGGCGGCAGCAGCGGCTTGGGCAGCGGGATGAGATCGACCGATTTCGACTGTCCGCCGAGCGCCGCGGGATCGAACAGGCCGCCACCGGATGCATCGCCACCGGCCTGAGCCCCCTGGCCGACGTTGTGCACATTGACGCCCTGCGGAGCGCCGCCGCCTGTTCCCAGCGTGGGCGTGAAGGCGTGCCGCGTGCCGCCCTGCGCATTGCCCTCCTTGATTTGAGCCTGCGCAACCGCGGCCTTGGCCGCGAGCTCGGGCGAGAAGGGCACCACGAACGCGCGCGGCTCGCCACTCGGGAGGTTGTTATCGTCCAGTTCCTCGATCCAGAGGTGGATGGCGCCGGCGAACTGCTTTGACGGGTTCGGCTCGACGACGCGCATCCACAGCACCTGGAATTTTTCCGGCACGGCGATTGCGGCCGACCAGCCGAGCAGACCTTGCGACCAGAAGAAGACGGCCACGTTGAAGGTGCCCATGACGAGGATGGCGGCAACCTTTGCGCTGCGCGGAATATCGAGCCGGGCAAGGATGATCAGCAGCACCGAGCCGAGCGCGACATAGGCGGCGGTCAGGTAGAGAACATGCATTT
>CALRVN010000201.1:0-7458 GCA_943371625.1 Hyphomicrobium sp. CS1GBMeth3 | reverse complement strand
TTGAGTGGCTTAGCAGCCTATTCAGTTGACTGCTGATAACCGCTGCGAAACTGCGCAACTCTTCCACCAAACCGCCGAAGGCATAGGCAAAGCATGCTGGAAACCGCGCTGACGAGCTTCGCGACCTTCTTCGCCACCATCGGTCCGGTGGAGGCGGCGGTGCTGTTTGCGACGTTGACGCCGAAGATGGACCGCGCCGAACGCGCCGCAATCGCCATTCGGGCCACCGCTATCGCCGGCGTGCTGCTGCTGATTTTCACGCTGTTCGGTCAGCCGCTGCTCGACGAGCTCGGCGTCAGCATCGCTGCGCTGCAGGCGGCCGGCGGCATCATCTTGCTGCTCATCGCGCTCGACATGGTCTTCGCCAAGCCGACCAGCGCTTTCAAGCTCACGCAGCCCGAGGACGAGGAAGCGCACAACAAGGATGATATCGCCGTCTTTCCGCTGGCCATGCCGCTCCTCGCCGGCCCGGGCGCGATGAGCGCGGGAATTCTTTTGGCATCGAACGCCGATGGCAACGCGCTGCTGCTCGCGACGACGGTCGGCGCACTCGCCGGTGTGATGCTCGTCACCCTGGCGCTGCTCATGCTCTCCGACCGCATCAACCGCATGATCGGCATCACCGCGCAGCGCGTCCTCATGCGCGTGTTCGGCATCCTACTGGCTGGCATCGCCATGCAGTCGATCTTCAACGGTCTCGGCGCTAGTGGCATCCTGCACCTGGCGTCGTAACCGCCAATTCGGCACAGCGATTAGGCCAGTGTTAACCACGAGGGACCACAATCGGTGCAGTCGCGTTTGTTGAGAAGGCGTTCCCCCAATGTGCGTGTCCAACTCATCGTCGCGTTTGGCTATGCGTACCGGCCAAAGTATGGCCGGCGGAGGAGCGTCGCGTGCCCGCCTGGCGCTCCTCACCTCTCTTGCTGCCGCCATGCTCGGCGGTTGCAGCATAGTAGCGCCATTGCCGGATAGCGGGCTCGTCAGCGCGTTTGTTTCATCGCAACCGCGTGTGCCGCGTCCGCCGGTCGAGATCGAGGACGATGGCTACGAGGCCCAGCGTCCGCCGCCTATGCGTATGTTCCAGCGTGATGACGATCCGACCCAGCCGTTCAGTCCGAACTACGGCGAAGTTCCTTTGCCGCAGCATGAGGACAACGCTCAGGACGAAGCGCCGGCTTAAGCAATTTCTGCGACAGCGCCCATATGATAGGGGTGCTGTCGCGGAGTGCTGCCGATGCCTGCAATTCTCATCCCCTGCGCAACGATCCTGCTGCTCTGCTCGGCGTTCATCGCGCATGGGGCCTCGCCCATGCGAAACACGACGCCATATGCCAGCGATGCCCATCGCGGTGGCACAAGCGGACCCTCGGCAAGTGGACGGGCGCCCATGCGTGGTGCCGGCGACGTGCGCGACCGGGCGAAAAAAGAGCCGTACGACTACCGCTATTACAGCGACACCGATCGCTCTCCCGGCTCATGCCGCCGTTACGCGCAACGCGCCATCGCCACCCGCAACAGCAACTGGTGGACGCGCTACCGGGCCTGCCTCAAGTGACCTGGCGCCGCCGACGGGCATAAAGCCCGTCTTCAAGCGGGACCCTTGTCCGGGCTCTCCGCGTTTCCACATATAGTTAAGGCTTTCCGTACGCCGGCTTTCCCGCGCCCCCTCGGCGCGGCCGAAGCGACGCCCCGGAGGCTCATCCGAGGAGATCAGCATGATACGACACACGATATTGGCTGGCGCAGCCGCCGGGCTGCTCGCCGCCCTCGTCGCCACCCCCGCCACCGCCACCCCCCTCCCCAATTCCCCCGGCGCATCCCATCAGGGCATCGTCGACCAAGTCCGCGGCCCCGGCGGCCGCGGCGGGCCTGGGGGATTCCGCGGCGGCGGGGGTGGCGGTGGGCCACGCTTCCACGGCGGCGGGGGCGGGCCACGCCTCCACGGCGGTGGTCGCGGCCCCGGCCGACACTACGGAGGCGGCGGCCGTCACTACGGTGGCGGGGGGCACCACCACGGCCCGCGCCGGTTCCGCGGCTACGGCTTCGGCGCCTACCCGTTCTATGGTTACGGCGGCAGCTACTACTACGGCGGCTCCAGCGGCTACGGCGAATGCGGCTATCTCCGCCGCCGCGCCCTCGCCACCGGCAGCCGCTACTGGTGGAACCGCTACTACGACTGCATCGACGATTAACGAGCTCCGTTCCAAAATGGCGGGGGCCGGACCAGTGTCCGGCCCTTCGTGCATTTTGCTGAGACAGGCACCGATCCGATGCTGCCCGAGACGGACGCCAGACCTGCCACGCCGCCCATCATCAAGCGCTGGCGCGAAGTGCAGCAAACGCGCGCCTTGATGCAGAAGCTCGACACGATCTTCTTCGAGGCGAGCAACACCAAGTCTTTCGCCAGCGAGGAAGCGCGGGCGGCATTCCGCGAGCGCTGGTTCGGCCGTTATCTCGCACACTATCCCCAATGGGCCTACGTGGCCCAAACGCCCGACGGCACCGTCGCCGGCTATCTCGTCGGCGCGGCGGGCGAGCCGAGCGGGTTCGATGACTTCGGCTCCGCCGCGCAGGCCTTCCCCGCCCATCTGCACGTCAATCTCGCGCCGCAGTTCCGCAGCCGTGGCATCGGCGCCGAACTCATCGAGGCGTTTGTCGCCGACGCGCGGCGCGCTGGCGTGAAGGGCGTGCACGTTGTCACATCGGCCGACGCCCGCAACGTGCGCTTCTACGAACGCGTCGGCTTCAAGCCGCGCGCGACGACGACGGTCAACGGCAGCGAGCTGGTCTTCCTCGGCCGTTCTCTCTGATCCCGAAACGAAAAATCCCGCGCCTCTCAGCGCGGGATCTTTTCGATCGATACGTGCAGCTCGACTACTCTTTGTCGCCGTCGCACGGGAAGCTGATCACGCCGACATACGGTGCGGTCACCTTGCACGTCTTGCCGTTGCGCTTGAGCTTCACCGGACCATCGCCGCTTTCAAGCTCATCCATGATGCGCGCGAGGACCTTGCCCTTGCCGCCGGAGGCCTTCTTGCCTGGAGGGCCTTCGTTGTCGTCGTCAGCTGTTGCCGTGTCGGACTTGCTGTCGTCAGCAGCCGGGGGTTCCGTCTTAGCGACATCGGGCTTGCTTGCGTCGGCATCGTCACCAGTTGCGTTGAGCACGACCGGCGGCGACTTGCCGTTGCTAGTCGCCTTCGGCGCGGCATCGGCAGCCTTCGGCGCATCGGTGGCAGGCTTTGCCTCCGCCGTCGCGTTCGGTGCAGGAGTTGTCGCCTTCGGCGCATCGGCCTTAGCAGCATCTGACGGCTTGGCCGTTGCCGCTGGCGGCGTCGCCTGCGCGGCCTGTCCCGTGCACGTCTTCAGATCGGCCGGTGCACGCTTCCACGTGTACGTCTCGCTCAGCCACTTCGAGCCGGCGTAGCCTTTGACGCGCAGCTTGTCGCCGTCCAGCGCCGTCAGCTCGACGTCGTAGTTCTGGTCGCGATCGGGATCATAGATCCAACCGTTGTCCCACTTGTTCTTCCCAACCGGCGCGACGTTGCCGATGATCTTCTTTCCGCACTGGTCGGCGTTCTTGGCGTCTTCGACCCAAGCGACGCGGCCGCACAGTTTGCCGTTGCAATCGGTGATCTCGACCGCACCGCGACCGGTGTGATCGATCCAGACGCCGAGCGGAGAATTGTCGGCATGTGCCGCCGCAGCTGACAGCGTCACGAGCGCGAAGCTGGCGCACGACAAAGCGAAATGATCAAAACGCATGGGTACCTCCCATAAATCTTCTGGTTCTTGACCTAGGCAAATGCTGGCGCGCACGCAAGCGGCCCATCCGTCGCGCAAAATCATTCCATTCCGCACTCGCCGCAGTTCCGTGTGGAACAGGGCACGCACGCGGCGGCAATTTCTACTTATTGGAATAAACGCTCGCGCTGAGCACCGCGTTTGCGCCTGCAATATCAGGCACGTGGAACTGAATCCGGCTCAATGAGCCCGCCGCTTGGTGTGTCCACGAGTACACTCGAGTGGCGCCATCTTGCCACGTCTTGTCGGGTGCTCGTCCAAGAGCACGCGTCAATTCGCCAAGCACGCCTTCGCTCTTGTTGTTCGGCACCCGCAGCGCGCACGCGGTCTGCGTTCCCTTCGCGAATTGTGGCATCTCGGCTTTCAGCGCGTCATCAGGCTTTGCGCGCATGGCAGTGAGGACGAACGCCTCGCCATGATCGTGATATCGCCAGCCGACGAATTTCTCGTACGGCACATCAGGCAGGTACGGCGCGAGATCGCTGCCGAGGAGCTGATCGTATTCGCCAAAGCCTGCCGCACGCTCCACGCCGTCGAGGTCCGGCAGATGTTTCAGGCAGAAGAAATGGAACTGCCCGAAGACGCGGCCGGGCCCCTTCTCTTTCGGGATGGACTGCGCGCTGCCAAAGGTCGGCAGCAGCATGACGAGAAGGGCTACGAGCAGAGCGCGCGTGTGGCTGAGGCTCATGGCGTTGCTCGGCTCAGCGACTAGCGCGAGGCGACGGGCGGCGGCGCCGGCGGCCAGCCGGACGTGTCTTCCGACCATTTGCCTTCGGCGATCATCTTCGCCTGCTCTTCGCACGTCGGCGGCTTGCGCGGCATGCGCGTCCACACCTCCGACGATCCGAAGATCGGCAGCAGCATATAGCCGGAGACCTTCACCTTGTTGGCGCTCAGCACCTCGGCGTAGCCGCTGAAGCTCGTGCCAAGGTCGGGCACGTACACGCTGCCGTCCGCCCATGTCCCGTCCGGCTGCTTCTTGAAACCGGTGACGACAACGAGGCCGCATACGAAACGCGACTGCAGCTTGACGTCCGAGTTACGGAAGTCGCGCAGCGGTCCGCGATCGGGACCGCGCGGCTTCTTCAACCAGGCGACACGGCCGCAGCGATCCTTCCCGCTACACGGCCCGAATTGCATGATGACCTCGCCGTGCGAGTCCATCCAGTAGCCGTCGAGATTCTCGGCAAGCGCGCTCGTCGTTGCGAGACCCAGGGCGGTAACAATGCCCGCCAGGCAAAATACGACGGCCCGCATGTCGATAATCGCTCCCTTGATTGATATGACGATCGCGTTCTTTTGCACCAACGAATTGCCCGCCACAATGTATCCCGACGGTCGCGGCGCTATTGCGGCTACTGCTGTGGCTGATCCGGCTCCCCTTCGCCGTCCGCGGGCTCGTCTGCGGGTGCTTCTGCGGGCTCGCTGGCCTCCATGTGGTGGCGATGGTGCGCGCCGTGTGATTCATAGCCCAGCTCCGAGGCGATACGGCCACCGCCGACGATTGCCACATATCCCGAGATCAGGATCACCACGATCGAGACCAGCGCCTGCCAGAAATAGGGCCGCGCGCGCAACACGCCGGTGGGTGACGTCATCTCCTGCGTGATGACGTAACCGCCCATGCTGCGCCGGAACCAGCCGGTGAGCTTGCCTTCCTGCTCCAGATATTTTGGCACTCGCCACCAGCCCGTGAAGAGATCCCCGAGGAACCCCAGCATCGAACGGAAGTCGGCGGTCAGAAGGCCCGTCTTGTCCTGATAGATGACGTCCTCTCCCGCAAAGAAACCGGGGTTGGCTCGTCCGATCGCCTTGCCGGTCAACTGCGCCGGCCGTCCGATCACCGGGGACGCCGCTGGATTGGTCATCAGCGTTGCGACTGTCGTCGCTGACGCCGCGGTCGACGGATATCTGATCGGCAGCGTTATCAAAACGCCGAGAGCGATCGCCGCCGGAACCAGCGGCCATGCGCCGAATATCGCGGCGAGGATTCCGAGGATGACAGGGAACGCGAGCACGCAGAGTTCCCAGATGAACTGGCTCCACAATGCGCCCTTGTCGAGCTTCACGCGCCGCGCCGCCGCCACTAGGTCATAGTCAGGAAACTGCTGCGCCTTCTGCTTGGCGATTTCGCCGAGATGGGAAATGCGCATGCCGGTCAGCGGATGCGTCGAGTTCAACTCGATCAGCCGCGCCCACGGATTGTGCGCATCGAACAGCATCGCCTCCGATGCACGCTCCGGCGACTGCAGATCGCTCTCGGCCTCGAGCCCCGAGTAACGCGCGTTCTTCACGTCTATCGCGCCCATGTGCCGCGTCGACTGCAACAGGCTTTGCGTTGCCTCGGTGTCCTCGGCCTTGACGATGCCGTAGGCGATCTTCACCAGCGCCGCAGCAAGATGCCGTGCCTCCACCTTCTCAGCGGAGAAGGCGTCTGCGAGGTATTCGCGCGTGCGGCTGAGATAATAGAGCAGGTAGATGCCGACGTAGTACATGACGAGCGCCGCGATGCCGACCGCGGCTTGCCCGCCCTTGTTCTTGCCGCCGCCTTTGCTCGAGCGCATCGATGCGGCGTAGACCTGATAGAGGATCTGCACCAGCGTGCCGGCCGCCGTCATGACGATGAAGTCGCGGTTGACGATGTGCCCCAGCTCGTGCGCTACGACGGCGCGCTGCTCGTCCTCGTTGAGGAATTCGAAGATGCCGTCGGTGACGACGATGCGCGCATTGGAGCGAAACAGTCCGTAGGTGAACGCCGTCGGATTGCGGTCGGGGATGAGACCGATGCTCGGCGCCTTGAAGCCATACTCGTTAGCCACCGCGTGGATCAGTTGATGGATCCCGGGAAAGCGCGAGCTGACTTCCGCATCGTCGAGGAACTGCAACTTGTTGAACCAGCGATATGAGAAGTCGCTGATCCATGGACTGACGAGGAAGATCACGCCGTTGATGATGATCGTCAGCGTGATCGCGAAGCCCAGATTGACGTTGTCGGTATAGACCAGCGCGGCGAGGATCACCCCGCACACCATTCCGAAGATCAAGCCCAAGGTCACGAACGAGGCAAAGAACAGGCGTGCCATCAAATGTCTCTCAATGCACGAGGGAAGCTGGTGCCCGCAGGACCTGCTCTCAAATCGGCGCCAGCCTAGGGCGGTTCGCAAATCGCGCCTAGCCGCCGGTGTACGTACTGCCGGGAAGTGCGACGGGCGAGCAACGCTTCACCGTATTCGCGTCACGCACGAAGCTTCGTCGCCGCTCGCGAATTTGCGCCAACATTTTGTTCCGCGAAGGTTTTCCACAGCGCAATTACAGCCGCCGGCACGCTCGAAATATTTCGAATCCTCATTACCCTGCCGGTGCCGCGCACGAGCGATGCCGAGCGTGGTGGAACGCATGGAGGGTAATCATGGCATTTGTCACGGGCGACGTCGTTCCGGTCTCGGGGGACGATCTGCCTTTCAAGGTCATCTTCAAGCAGGGCGAAACGATCCTGACGGAATGGCTCGTCGAGACGAAAGAGGACGGCGAGCTGCAGATCGTCGAGACCCTGAAGAGCCTCGTCGATGACGACGAGGAAGAAGGCGACGACGACGACGAATAAGGCCGGTGGCTGGGCCGCTGCGTAGCGGCCTCTGCAACTAGCGAGCTGGCGGC
>CALRVN010000200.1:0-7466 GCA_943371625.1 Hyphomicrobium sp. CS1GBMeth3 | reverse complement strand
GCCTCCTTCGGCGGGAGGCCCTCCTTGGCCATTATGCGCTCGACGTTCTCGACCACGACGATGGCATCGTCGACGAGGATGCCGATGGCGAGCACCATGCCGAACATCGTCAGCACGTTGATGGAGAAGCCGGCGAGCATCATCACCATGCAGGTGCCGAGCAGTGCGATCGGCACGACGATGGTCGGGATGAGCGTGTAGCGGAAGTTCTGCAGGAAGATGAACATCACGAGGAAGACGAGCACGACCGCTTCGATCAGCGTGTGCATCACCTTCTCGATCGAGGCTTCGACCGCGGGCGTGATGTCGTAGGGGATGTCCCATTTGAGATTGGGCGGGAAGAACTGGGACAGCTCCTCCATCTTGGCTCTGATGGCCTTCGCGGTTTCGAGCGCATTGCCGTCGGGCGCGAGCGTTACCGAGATGCCGGCGGCCTCGCCGCCGTCGAGGCGGGTCGAGAACTTGTAGTCGTCGCCGCCGAGATCGATGCGGGCTACGTCGCGCAAACGCACGGTCGAGCCGTCGGGGTTGGCGCGCAGAACGATGGAGCCAAATTCCTCCGGCGCACGCATCTGTCCCTTGACGACTATGGGGAAGTTGACGGCGTGATCGGAGGGGCTCGGCTGGGCGCCCACTGCGCCGGAGGCAATCTGGGCATTCTGCTTGGTGATTGCGTCCGTCACGTCGGAAGCGTTGAGCGACAGGCCGCGGAGCTTGTCCGGATCGATCCAGATGCGAAGTGCGCGCTCGGTCGAATACAGCGTCGCGCGGCCCACGCCGGGAATGCGCCGGATTTCGTTGATGACGTTGCGGATGAGGAAGTCGCCGAGGCTGACCTCGTCCACGGAGCCGTCTGTCGAGACGAGGGTGATGATCTGCAGCGTCGCTGCAGATGCCTCCTCGACGAGGATGCCCTGCTGGCGAACCTCAGCAGGCAAGCGGGCTTCGACGCGCTTTAGACGGTTCTGGACCTCGACGCCGGCATAGCCAGGGTCGGTGCCGGGCTGGAAGTTGGCGACGATCTCGAT
This sequence comes from Hyphomicrobium sp. CS1GBMeth3, assembly GCA_943371625.1. Lineage (GTDB taxonomy): Bacteria > Pseudomonadota > Alphaproteobacteria > Rhizobiales > Hyphomicrobiaceae > Hyphomicrobium_A. The sequence continues at coordinate 6,438 of CALRVN010000200.1, read as the reverse complement.
AACGCCGAAGCTATCGCTCGCGGACTCATAGCTGAGGATGTTGGCCGCGCCGTTCAGTTCGTCCTCAATGAGGCGCGTCGTTCCCGTGTAGAGATCCTCGACCGAGGCTCCGGGGAATTGCGTCGACAGCGCGATCGAGGGCGGCGCGATGATCGGGTACTGCGCAACCGGCAGCATTGGGATGGCAAGGATGCCTCCCAAGCATATGAACAGCGCAATGACCCAGGCGAAGATGGGCCGATCGATGAAGAAGCTAGCCATGTGGCGGCGTCAGCGGGGGAAGCTGGTCAGTGGACGCGCGCCTCCTTGATGGCTCCGGCAGGGATGTGCTGGTGCGCGCTCGCCTGCTGCTCGATGCCTTGATGGTCGACAGGCGTCACCAGCATGCCCGCGGAAATCTTCTGGAAGCCCTCGACGACGACGCGCTCGCCGTCCTTGAGGCCGCCGCGGATGAGCCAGCTCTGGTCGACCACCGGGCCTACTTCGACCGGCTGCAGGGCAACTTTGTTGTCGTCGTTGATCACCCAGACTTCGGCTTTGCCGTCGTTGGTGCGCTGGATCGCCTGTTGGGGGATGGCGATGGCGTCGGCGTCGACGGCCTGTGTGATGCGGGCGCGCGCATACATGCCGGGTAGCAACTCGTTCGTCGGGTTGGGGATCAGTACGCGCAGGGTGACCTGTCCGGTGCTGGGGTCGGCTGTCACGTCGGAGAACAGCAGGCGGCCTGCGTGTGGATAGATGCCGCCGTCCTCCATGATAAGCTGGACGTTGGCTGCTTTCTCATCGGTGCGGGCGAGTTCGCCGCTGGCGACGTCGCGGCGCAGCTTGTTCAACTCGCCCACGGACTGGGTGATGTCGACGTAGATCGGGTCCATCTGCTGGATGGTCGCCAGCACGCCCGCGGTCGTCGTATCGAGAAGCGTGCCTTCGGTGAGGATGGCGCGGCCGATGCGGCCGGCGATCGGCGCGCGGACGTTGGTGTAATCGAGGTTCAGCTGGGCGCGATCGCGGGCGGCCTTCGCGCCGGCGACTTCGGCAATGGCCTGCTGGTGGGCGGCCGAGGCGACATCGTATTGGGCCTGGCTCGCAGCCATTTTGCCGAGCAGGGCCTTGAGGCGCTCCTCCTGCTGGCCAGTGAGAACGCGGTTGGCTTCGGCGCGGGCGAGAGCGGCTTCCGCGGTTGTCAGCTCGACCTGGTAGAGCGCCGGATCGATGGTGTAGAGGACGCTGCCCTTCTCAACCTTGCTGCCCTGTTCGAACGCGCGCGCGGTCACAAGGCCGCTCACACGTGCGCGCACTTCCGCCATGCGCATCGGCGCTACGCGGCCGGGAAGGTCGCGCGTATACGGCATCGGCTGCGGGCGCACCGTGACGTAGGCAACCTCAGGGGGCGGCGTTTGCGCCTCGGCCTTTGCGGTCTGCTCGCCGCAGCCTGTAAGAGCCAAGGGAGACAACCAGAACAGAACAGAGGCGCTGCGGTTCAAAAGCGAGGTGCGGGGGGAGCTGGGGAGCATGATAACCTCGTCATGTCGTGCGATCGGACGCAGCGGAACTTCCGCTATGACGCGATGGTCAGCGACGAATTTCAGGGGGAGTGAGAGACGCGAGCTCTGAGGCGCTCGCCGCTCGGCTAAGCGGCGAAGCTGTTCGGAGGTCGCTCTTGTGGGGGCAATGCCCGGGATGCGAAACCGTGGTTCACCGGCCGAGTGCTCAGCGGCTCGCTCTTCAATGCGAGTTGAGGCGGTCCAACAGCCAAGGTAAAATCTGACAGGTCGATGCCGACAGACGCGGTGTAGCGATCGCTTTGATCAGTTTGCTCGTCAGTGTGTTCGGCGCCAGTTGCGGGTTCGTCGTCGCCCATGATCGTGTCGATCAGGCTACCGATGCCGCCGGAGTGTGAGACCTGATACTCCGTGACTGGAAGGAAAATTCCGATCCAGAGCAGCAGCAGACAACCGATGGATTTGGTCGAGCTTCTACACATGTGAGCAAAGCTAAGTCGCGCTGCGCTGCAGGGCAACATCGCGGACGGCTTACGCGTCATTCTGTCGCCAAACCAATGCGTTAACGGCGAACTCTCGGCCCAAATATGTGGCGCCTGCACAAGGATCGATCCGGGTTTGCGCGTTGCGAAATCATTTCGCGAACATCCGGCGTGGCCGTTAATCGAAGGTGAAAACTTCAAACAATGGAAATCGGTCGTTCAATTCTTCGATCAGGGGAAAAGGCCGGCGCGAGTGCCGGCCCTTTTTTGTGTGCGTCACTGGCCTCTGAGGCGCTGACCGACTTCCTGCTGCGTCGGAACGCGACCATCGTGGGTGAGCTTGTCTACGATGCCCGGCAGCGCCTTGGAGAGCTGCGTGAGCAGATCGTTGGTGCTGCAGCCGGCCTTGTCGGCCATCTGCGTCACCGTCTTCTTGCCGAGTGCGTCGCTGAGTTCATCCGGTTGCACCGGCTTATTGGTGCCAGTGCCGACCCAAGAGCGTACGACGTCATCCAGTCCGGCTTGCTGAAGCTGCGCAAGCAGTCCACCAAGACCGCCAAGATCGGCAGCGCCGCCTTGGCCCTGCTGGCCTTGCTGAGAGACGTTACCGCGTGGTGCTTCGGCCTGCTGCTGGGGTGCGCTGGGTTGCGCGGCGCCACCCTGCTTCCCGATCAGAAGCTCCTGGAAGATGGCGACGAGAGGCGAGCTGTTGTCGCCGCCCGCTGGGGCGTTGCCTGCTTGGCCTTTCGGTTGGGAAAGTTGCTGCAGGACGTCATCGAGTAGTCCCATGTTCCTTCTCCTCTCGCTGGCGGGGTGGTTGGTTCGTGGTCGTTGACTTACTGTTGGCTCAGTCGCTTGTTGCACTCGCTGTAGTAGCCGCCGCCTTCCTCGGTCCACTTGGGTTCGGTGATGCCGGCGGCTTTGTTGGCCTCGTACTGGTCACGACAGGTAAGCAGGCGCGCGCGTCCGGCGGACTCGCCTGAGTATTTTCTCGAGACGGTCGTCGGGAACATCGAGCCCGAGGTCGGCGTCATGCTGCCGCTGCGCTTGGCCATGGTCTGCGGGCAGCCGGCGGAGCGGAACTTGTTCCACGTCATGCCGCCGAGGGTGCCGGCGGATTTAGCTGACTGGTAGCGCGAGCTGCACTCCTTCTCGCTCACCTTCACCTTGTCTGATTTTTCTGTAGGCGTTGCCGCCGACTTCCGCTTCTCGGACGGCGGGGGAGGAGTTGCTGCAGTCTTGGCGACGCAGCCCGCGGAGCGGAACTCGTTCCATGTCATGCCGCCGAGCGTGCCAGCCGACTTCGCCGCCTGATAGCGCGAACTGCATTCCTTGGTGCTAGGGCCGGTCTCCGCGGATGGTGCTTTGGCTTCCTTCGTCGTAGCTTTGGCCTTCGTGACCGCCATGGCGGCGTCAGCACCGCACTCGGCCTTGCGGAAATCGTTCCAGGTGATTCCCGCGGCCGCGTCGCCTGCGGATTTATACTTCTCACTACACTGCTTCATCGTCAGGGCGTTCGCGGGTTCGACGAAACAAACCGCCGACAGGGCCGCGACACCCGCCAGCATTGTGCACGCATACTTCGACATCGCGTCCTCACTCGACAAACATTCGGCTGCTTTGCGCAGGCACGACACTGATCACCTGGGCGCCGCGACAAGCAACGAAAGGCGGTGGACAGACTTTATCTTTGGCGAATGAAACACCGACCTTTTTATTTCTTGCCGAAATCACACCGCTGTAAGGCCAAAGGGCCGGCCGCATTTGCGCAGCCGGCACCTCTGATCGGCAGGCAACAATGATCGGCGTCTAGTAGCCGAAGCTGCGCCGAAAGATATCGTTCGTCGACGATCCGCTGCTCACACGCGTCGCGCCGCCACCGCCGTATCCGCCACTCCCGCCGTAGCTGCGCGCGGCGTAGCGCTTCCCGCCGGAGGCTCGGCGAGCCGACCTACGCGGCTTGGCATCGTCGGCGTCGTCGAGCCTCTTGGCGAGTTCGACTTGGGCCAAATGATCTGGACCTTTGTCGATGTCCTGCCATTTGCCTTCCAGCGCCTGCGTGATGCGTTTCTCGTGGCCGTAGACGTCCTTCGAGGTCACGACGTCACCGTCATCGTCCACACGCGCGGTGAAGTACGTGAGGTGGACCGGGATGTGCTGGTTGAGCTCGACGCCGTTCTCCTGCGGGTCGCCTTTCACCTTCACGAGCTTGGCGACATCATCGGGCGTCCAGCCTTTGTCTATGCCGAGCAGCACTTCGGCGAGGCGCTGGGGATTGCGCACGCGCACGCAGCCGTGGCTGAACGTGCGCTGGGCCGAGTCGAACAGGCCTTTGCTCTGCGTGTCGTGCAGATAGACCATATGCTTGTTGGGGAAAGTGAACTTCATCAGGCCGAGGGCGTTGTCGGGACCCGACGGCTGGAAGATGTCGTAGTTGCGGATGTCGGCCTTGTACCAGTTGACGGTGCTAGGCTTGACGACCTTGCCATTGCGCATGACGACCAGATCGCGGCGGCGACCGCGGGCGATGGCGGGTCCGACTTCCTTGATCTTGATGCTCTCGGGAATGTTCCACCTCGGATGGAAGTAGATGGTCTTCATGTCTTCGGAGAAGATCGGGGTCTGCGTTTCGATCTCGCCGGTGATCACGCGCTCGGAGTGCAGCGTTTGTCCGTCGTTGACGACGCTAACCGTGAACTCGGGGATGTTGACCCACACGTAGGCTTCGCCGAGATCGGCGGGCATCCATCTCCACTGCTCCATGTTGGCGAGCAGGGTGCTCAGCGCCACCTGCTGACCCTCGTTGAGAGCGCGCCGCGTCTTGGCGTTGATGGTGCCGTTGGCCGGCTCGATGCTGCGCTTCACCTGAAAGCGCTTCACGGCGTCGACTAACGCCTCGTCGTAATGGTGCGGGTCCGCGTCAGGTGCTGCCGCCACGCGCAACCGGTCGCGCACCAGTGCGATGTCGGCGTCGGTGGCGCCGGGCTTCAGCTTGTTGCCGGATGGTATTTCGACGGCCTCGTGATTGAGGGAGTCGCGGCGCGCCAGATATTGCTCGCGCAACTTCAAGAACTGCTCGTTCTGCGGGTTCATGTTGCGCAACAGCGCGTCGGGCGCATTCGAGGTGGCGAGGTCTGAAATGACCAGCAGCGGCGAACGGACCTGCGGCTTGCGGTCGATATAGGAGCTGAGCTGCGTGGTCGGATCGTCGATGCGGCCGCCACGTGCGAAGCGCGCGTACTTCAACGCCGCTAGCGACAGCGCCGCTTCTGCGTCGACGAGTTCCTGCTCGGGGATTGGGGTGATGCCTTCCGGCGGTAGCGAAGGAATGTCGAAGTCCGTGGCGCTCAGGCCCCAATCGTCGGCGCGGTTGATCTCGTCGATCAGCGCGCGCGCGGCTGGCGTCCATCCGGTTTTCGATACCCAAACGGGCTCGTTGCGCGCGGCGTAGAACATCCACAGCGCGTCGCGGTCAGCCTGATACGTTCCCGCAGGCTGCGGTCCCAGAAGCTTGTGGCGCACGTCGAGCAAGACCTGTTGCGTTGAACCCAGGAACGGCGCCGGTGCCGGTCCGATCGGTGAAGCCGCGGCAGGACCGGCGACGACGTTGAGGCCCATCGTCAGGCCTGCGAGGAGACCTGCAACTTTCAGCGTGGCGGGCTTGGGCACGGGGTTTGGAGGCATCGGCGAACTCTCCGGGGTGAGGGGTTCTTGTTTTGCAAGCTCTGCTTCCGAGGTGGTGAGAACGCCTGCGGCGGCGACCGTATCGAGGACGAAGTTGCGTGCGCGGAGGGCGGCATCGGCGTTGCGGTCGAGGCGGCGAGCCTCAGGCGCTTGAGGCAGCGCGACGAGGAGCGCGGCCTGAGCGGTGGACAGGTGATGCGGATCCTTGCCGAAATATTTGAGCGTGGCGGCGCGAACGCCCTGGGTGCGGCCGCCGAAAGGTGCGAGCGCGAGATAGAGGCTGAGGATCTGCTTCTTGTTGAGATCGCGTTCGAGCTGCATGGCCCGAACGATCTGGCGCAGTTTGACCGCAGGTGTGCGGCGGTACTGGTTGTCGATCAGGCGCGCGACCTGCATCGTGATCGTCGAGCCGCCCGTCACGATGCGGCCGTTGATGACTAGATCGCGTGCGGCGCGAGCAATGCCGACGGGGTCGACGCCGAAGTGGGAATAGAAGCGCCGATCCTCGAAGGCGAAGAGCATCGCGAGGTAGCGCTGGTCGACGGACTCGGGCTCCAGTGCTGCCGGCGTCGAAGTTGGCGTGTGTACATCGGCCGACGTTTGCGACGTGCTCCCTAGGGTGACAAGCGGCGGTTCGAGTTGGGCCATTGCGACGTGAAGAGCAAAATAGGCGCCGGCGAGCAGCGCCAGCGTGCCGACCATCGCAAATGTTGCGTAGCGCGTGGCCCGATGTGACGCGACGCGCGTCTCCTCAATGTCCGAATGGCCGG
>CALRVN010000199.1:0-7506 GCA_943371625.1 Hyphomicrobium sp. CS1GBMeth3 | reverse complement strand
AGGGGCGCGCAAGCCGTGCCCGCGCTCTTGTGCTCGTGCCCGATCTCAAACGTCATCCACGCCCTGGCAACGAGCGGCCCTCATCGGGCGCACGCACGACTCCGCTGCATTCGCCGCAGGATCGGCTCGCGGAAGCCACGGGTCTCGCGGAAGCGATAGACCTCGACGTCAGAGAAAGCCTGCTCGTGCCCGTCGCCAGCCCGCGGCCGGCGACGCTGTTCGGCAAGGGCAAGGTCGAGAGCCTCGCGACGCTCGTAGCAGACAACGAGATCGAGCTCGTCATCATCGACCATCCCGTCTCGCCAATTCAGCAGCGGAACCTAGAGAAGGCGTGGAACACGAAGGTGCTCGACCGCACGGGTCTCATCCTCGAAATCTTCGGACGTCGCGCACGCACGAAAGAAGGCCGACTGCAGGTCGAGCTGGCGCACCTCTCCTACCAGAAGAGCCGGCTCGTGCGGACTTGGACGCACTTGGAGCGTCAGCGTGGCGGCTACGGCTTCCTCGGCGGTCCGGGCGAAGCGCAGATCGAGCTCGATCGCCGCATGATCGACGAACGCATCATCGCGATCCGCAAGGATCTCGAAGTCGTGGTGCGGACGCGCGAACTGCATCGCCAGGGACGGCGGCGCATTCCGTATCCAGTCGTTGCCATCGTCGGGTACACGAACGCGGGCAAGTCGACGCTGTTCAACCGCATCACGGGCGCGGAAGTCTTCGCCAAGCATCAGCTGTTCGCCACGCTCGACCCGACCATGCGCGAGGTGCGCCTGAAGAGCGGGCGGCGCATCATTCTCTCCGACACTGTCGGCTTCATCTCCGACCTGCCGACGATGCTCGTCGCGGCGTTCCGTGCCACGCTGGAAGAGGTGATCGAGGCCGATCTCATCTTGCACGTGCGGGACATCGCGCACGCCGAGACCGACAGCCAGGCACGCGACGTGGAAGCCGTGCTCGGCGACCTCGGTATCGACACGCTGGCCGCGGATGCACCGATCCTCGAGGTCTGGAACAAGATCGATCTGCTCTCGCCGCTGACGCGCGAGGAGGCGACGAGCGCGGCGCGGTTCGCGGAGCGTCCGCCTGTACTTGTCTCGGCCGTGTCGGGGGAGGGCGTTGATGTCCTGCTCGCTGAGATGGACCAGAGGCTGGGTCACAAGGATGCGATCCTCGAACTCGTCATCCCGGCTGACGGTGGGCGCCTGATCAACTGGCTCTATGAGGAAGCCGAAGTGATCGAGCGCGAGTCGCTGGAAAACGGCGAGATGCGTGCCAAGGTGCGCGTCGCAGCCGAGAAGAAAGAGCGGCTGCTGTCGCAGGCGCGGCTCGCCGGCGCGGTGCTCAGCGCAGCCTGAGCCGACGCGCCCAGCGCGACTACTGGAGTATCGCCGGGTCAAAAGGGCGCGGCGTGTTTGTGTTCCTCAAAGTTGTGCGGCAAAAGCCTCTATGCAACCTTTGCTAGGGGGCCAGATGGGCGCGCACGGCCGCACGAAACGCGGCGCGGGCGGCGCGACGGGAACGTGGCCCCATGGGGACCAACATGCTCGGGGCCGTACGCCATCTGATAATTGCGACCGTTGTTTTTACCGTTGTTGCTTTGGGCGATACGGCGGCACCCGCTCAAGCCAAGCCAATCGACGATTGGGTTCGCGACAGCATAGCCAGGCTCTCCACCATTCGGCCCGCACTCAATGCCGCGCCGTTTCCGCGAGGTACCAAGGTCGTCAAGCTGATGTTGCAGATCAAGGTCGCCAAAGACGGGAAGATCGTCTTCGCGCGCGTGAGCAAAGGCTCAGGTGTGCCCGCCTTTGACGAGCGCGCGCGGCAGTTAGTGCTTCAAATTGGGAGCTTGGCTCAGCCCCCGCCTTCGCCGCCGGCACCCCATACCTTGATGCTCCCCATACACGTCATGCCGAAAAGGCCTTGAGGTCGTCAGCGCTGCGCAACTGACGGCGCCAAAAGCGATTTCGGTTTGCGCAGCCAACCTATCGCCATCTCATTTTCGGCCCGAAGCGATGGCCCAATCGATGTTGTGAATTCGATTCGGTTGAAGCAACGAGGGGGCACTATGAGGGAACTGCTGCAACAACTCGAAGAAATGCACATGAGAATTGCAGAGACCTCCACGCACGAGGAGGCTTTGGTCAAAGCGCTGGGGGACGCGCTGACGAGACTCGACGAGCAGCTGCTCGCCGACGTGCAGAACATCGCGAGCGAGCATGAAGTACGGCGCACGGCAATTCTCGGCGAGCTGCAAGGGCTCGCATCGAGCATTGGCATGTTCCAGGTCTCGCGTCCGGCGGTGACGGCACGGCCAGATATTGCAGCCGAAACGGCGGGGTACATCCCGAGCGCCGGAGATTGGCGCGAGGCGATGAGCAACATCCAAGAGGACTTCAGCGAGCCGGACAAGCCGGCTCAGCCATTGCAGCGTGCGCCGTTCCCGCACGAGCGCCACGCGCAGCAAAACGGTGCTGTGCCGTTCAGCCTCGCAGAGCGGCGGCGGCGGGTCGCCGGCGGCTAGTCCGGGTTACTTGCCTGCTGGCGGGTCGTACTTGGGTTCGTTGGAGGATTCGCGCAGCAGGCCCTTTGGGCCCGCTGTCGGCAGGCCGATCTGATCAGACCGGTCTGTACGCAAAGGAAGCGGCGCGAGTCGGAAACGGTCGCGCTGCGGCTCGCTGATCTGACCCGGCACCGAGGGGGTGTCGTGCTTGGACGCGCTCGGCACGTTCTGCGCAAAGGCCGTCGTCGACCAACTCAGCATCACAAAGAGCAAAAGCCTCGGCATTTCATCACCTGCAACTGACATCATTGCGGTGACAACGCATCAACGGCCGGACCGTTGCAGGCGGCGGTCGCGTCTCAGTTCTTCGGCTCCACCAGCCCCTTAACAGCGGAGCCGCTGGGACCGATCTCCTGCAGGGCCTGCCGGCAGCTCCATTGCTGGGAGACCTTGCAATCATTGGGTCCGTTGGCCTGCTCGCAGCTGAGCGTCTGGCGCCACGACTGCAGTATCTTGGTGGCCTGTGCGTCGAATTCGGTCAGCTCGTCGCCGGCATAGCGGGCGCGCAGCTCGGCGACGAGTGGCGTGATCTTCAAGCCGTAGCAGACGAGTGCGGCGCCGGCCGCCTCGCCGTATCGGGCGCCGGCATCGCGTGCCGAGAGCTTGGCAGTGGGGGCGTCCTGTTCCGCTAGTCCGGCGAGCCGCGTCTGCGCGACGGCAGCAGGGGCCGCCGAGAAACCAAACAGCATCAACGCGGCGGAGGCAGCCATCATTCGTGGTGTCATCGGACGCATCGGCTTCTCCCACATTACGGAGCGGTATAATTAGAACGCTGCTCCCAGCCGATGGCAATGGTGCTTAGGGCTACAAGCGCGCGCGGCCGTTCGTGTCGCGCCCAACGCTGCGGAAGCCTTTGCACCGCGCGCAAGGATAACGGGCGCGTAAGATCGGAAAACTGGAGCGGGAAGCTGTTTGCGACTCGGTGAGTGTGGCCGCGGCTGATCTTGCCTTGCGAGCTAAGTTGGGCATTCATGGCGCCGGGTTTGCATGGCAACCTGGGGGACGATGATGCGCGCCGATGCACTTCTGCTTGGACTGGTGATGGCGCTGGTGGCTGCGGCCCCTGCTTCGGCGCGTGAGTGCAAGTACCGCGAGCTGCAAAGCGTGGCCGGTGAGAAAATGACTGTGACCGCGAAGATCGATGAGATCGAACCTGAAGAGGACGATCCCAAGGCGGTGTGGATCACGCTCGACAATTCGGCCGCCGATCACTGCCTGACATTCCTCACCGGCGTGCCCAAGACGGCCGTTGGAAAGTGCCGTGCGGGGCAGCAAGTAACGGCAACCGGCAAGGTCTACGAGCGCATGGACGCCTGGTGGGGACTGGAGAAAGTCACCGGAGTTTCCTGCAAGTAGCTGCGGCCTTTAAGTCGGCTTGGCGCGAGCGCGCTTGCTTTTTGCGACGCAGCATGCCATATCCCCGGTCATCGCCCGGCGAATCCGGGCGGCCATCGGCGCTCCAGCCGCGTGAACGGACAGCTCGTATCGGCCTTTGGCCCGTTTGCTGATCCTCCTGTTGAGCGCTTCTGACCATCCTTCCATTTGATAGCCCAGGCCACGCGGGGCTCTCTGAGCACCACCGCGTTCGCGCGCTGGGCCAGCAATCCGCTCGGCCTTTCCGCGCGTGCCCGGCATAAAATGAAAGACGATCTTTTGACTGATACAGCTTCGACTACGACTTCGACGACTTTCTCCGACCTCGGCCTCGATGCAGCGCTTCTGAAGGCGCTCAACGCCGAGGGATACACAACTCCAACCCCCATTCAGGCACAGGCGATTCCCGGCGTCATGGCTGGCCGCGACCTCATGGGTATCGCGCAGACGGGCACCGGCAAGACCGCGGCGTTCGCGCTGCCGATCCTGCATCGCCTGTCCACCGATCGCCGCAAGCCGCTACGTGCTGGCGTGCGTGCGCTCATCCTGTCGCCCACGCGTGAGCTTGCTTCGCAGATCGCCGCGAGCTTTCGCACCTATGGCAAGCACACCGGGCTGACCGTCGCGATGATGTACGGCGGCATGCCGATCCGTCCGCAGGTCAATGCGGTGAAGAACGGCGTGGACATTCTGGTCGCAACGCCGGGCCGGCTGATCGATCACCTCGACCAGCGCAACGTCGATCTTACCGGGACTGAGATCCTGGTGCTCGACGAGGCCGACCAGATGCTGGACATGGGCTTCATCCAGCCCATCCGGAAAATCATCTCCAAGCTCTCGCATCGCCGCCAGAGCCTGTTCTTCTCGGCCACCATGCCGAAGGAGATCGGGACACTTGCCGGTGAGATCCTGCGTGATCCGCTGCGGGTGCAGGTGACGCCGGTCGCCAAGACCGCCGATCGCGTGCGCCAGAGCGTGATCCACGTCGAGCAGCAGAAGAAGAACTCGCTGCTGGTCGAGCTGTTCAAGGATCCGACGCTGACGCGGACGCTCGTGTTCACGCGCACCAAGCGCGGCGCCGACAAGGTGGCTCGCCATCTCGAGGACGCGGGAATCCTGGTTGCCGCAATTCACGGCAACAAGAGCCAGGGCCAGCGCGAGCGGGCGCTCGATCTGTTCCGCAAGGGTCAGATCCGCGGCCTTATCGCGACTGACATCGCGGCGCGCGGCATCGACATCGACGACGTTTCGCACGTCATCAACTTCGAGCTGCCGAACATCCCGGAAAGCTACGTGCATCGTATCGGGCGCACGGCGCGTGCGGGCGCAGAGGGCACGGCGATCTCGCTGTGCTCGGGCGACGAGCGTGCCTACCTGCGCGACATCGAGCGCACGACGCGGCAGACCATTCCGGCCTCGGATCGCACCGGGGACGCAGGGCTGGTCGCAACGAGCGGCGGCAGCGGCGAGCGTGGTCACCGTCACCATGGCGGTGGCGGGCGTCCGCAGCGAGCTTCCAACGGCAGCGGCAACGGTCATAAGCCGGGTCAGCGCAGCGGTGGTGGCGGTCGCAGCCATGAGACGGCGCACGGCAAGAGCAACGGCAATGGCGCGGGCGGCGGACAGCGGGATCGCTGGGACGACGCGCGCGGTCCGAAGCGCGACGGCAATGCCGGCCGGCCACAGCGTGCTGGTGGTGGTGGGCGCAATGCCAACCGTTCTTCCGGCAAAGGGTCGGGCTCGGGCTTCAGCGGCCTGCCTCGCAGCATCGGCAGCCGCTAACGCTGCCACTTGGCTGTGACTTAGACATCGCCGGCGTTCCTTCGGGAGCGCCGGCTTTTTTGTGCGTGCAACACGCCGGTTGCGCACCTAGTCCCATGCAGCCACACTCGTTCGAGCGGACGAGGGGATGGGACCAGATGTCTGACAAGCACAAGACGGCGGGCGAGCCATCCCTGCAGCGGGTCATGGGACCGTGGCTGCTGCTGCTCTTCATCGTCGGCGACATCCTCGGAACCGGCATCTACGCGCTGACCGGCAAGGTGGCGCAGCACGTCGGCGGCGCAGTATGGCTGCCGTTCCTCGTCGCCTTCGTGGTCGCAGTGCTGACGGCGTTCAGCTACCTCGAGCTGGTGACGAAGTATCCGCAGGCGGCCGGCGCGGCGCTCTATGCGCACCGCGCGTTCGGCATTCACTTCGTGACGTTCATCATCGCCTTCGCGGTTATGTGCTCGGGGATCACCTCGGCGTCGACGGCGTCGCGAGCGTTCGCGGCGAACTTTTCCGACTCGATGGGGCTGGGCCTTTCGGCGTGGGGCGTCACGCTGGTCGGCCTCGCCTTCATGGCGGCGGTGGCGGCGATCAACTTCCGCGGTGTCGGCGAAAGCGTGAAGCTCAACGTGGTGCTGACGGTGGTCGAGCTGTCGGGCCTGTTGATCATCATCATGATAGGCGTGTGGGCGATCGGTAACGGCACGGGCGACCTATCGCGGGCGCTAGAGTTCAAGGCCGGCGACGATGGCGGTGCGTTCTGGGCGGTCATCGCCGGCACGACGCTCGCCTTTTTCGCGATGGTCGGGTTCGAGGACTCGGTCAACATGGCCGAGGAGACGAAGGAGCCGAGCCGCATCTTTCCAAAGGTGCTGCTGACGGGTCTCGGGATCACCGGGCTGATCTATGTGCTGGTATCGATATCGGCGGTCGCGCTGGTGCCGCCGGAGCAACTCGGCGAGGGCGAGACGCCGCTGCTGAAGGTGGTGCAGGCCGGCGCGCCATCGTTTCCGCTCGGAGTCTTCGGCTTCATCACGATGTTCGCGGTGGCCAACAGCGCGCTGATCAACATGCTGATGGCGAGCCGGCTGCTCTATGGCATGAGCCGCGAGCGCGTGCTGCCACCGCTGCTGGGCAAGGTGCATGCAACCCGGCGCACGCCGTACATCGCGATCGCCTTTACGACGCTGCTGTCGTTCGCGCTGATCTTGTTCGTGGGGCAGGTGCCGGCGCTGGGCGGCACCACGGCGCTGCTGCTGCTCGCGGTGTTCACGGTGGTCAATGTCGCCGTCCTGGTGCTGCGCAAGGACACGGTGGAGCACAGGCACTTCCGCACGCCGACATTCGTCCCCGTGCTCGGCGCGGTGACGTGCGGGTTTCTCGTCGGCCCGTGGACGGGACGCGACACCGAGCAGTACGTGATCGCGGCGCTGCTGATCGGGCTCGGGATCGTGCTGTGGGGCGTGACGATGGCGATCAACCGCGCCAGCGGCCAGCACGCCGCCGATCCGCTGCCGGAGGACCTCGGCGGCGACGGCGCGCGCAACTAGAGGGGCGTCGTCATCGATCGTATGATGATGGATATGACGAGCATCGCCAGCCCTACTGCCATGAAGGCTAGACCGGCTTTCCAAACGCGGAGTGCGTGGGTGGCGACCGCGGGATGCAGGTCCGTATTCTGCCCCTTGAGAAGCTCGACAGTATGTGTCGCGTTTGGCAGCAGCATAACGTTGCGCAAGTAGTTGTCCTGCTCGGTACGCGGCAGGTGCCGTGCGGCTTTGCGGCCCAAGTGCATCGAT
>CALRVN010000198.1:0-7640 GCA_943371625.1 Hyphomicrobium sp. CS1GBMeth3 | reverse complement strand
AGTGCGCGCAATGGCGGCGGGTGACTTCGAGCCAAGCGTCGCGGAAGGGAGGCGATAGGTTTCGCGCGCCGGGAAGCCGGTGCCGTACCGGTCGCCGCGCATGTCGGTGGCGAGATCGACGGGGATGCCGCGTCGCGCCAGTTCCTCGGCCAGCGCCTGAGCGGGAAACAAATGTCCGCCGGTGCCGCCAGCCGCGAGGAGCACCGATGCCTTTTGCTTTGTCACTTCTGCACCTGACCTGACGCCGGAAGTCCGGCGACGTTGTTGAGCAGCGGCGGTCGCTTCACACTGGCGACGTGCGGGCGGTGCCGCGTCAGCGCCAGCAACATGCCGAGCGTGATCGACACGGCCAGCATGGACGATCCACCAGATGAGATAAACGGCAAGGTCATGCCCTTGGCGGGCAAGAGGCCGACGTTGACGCCCATGTTGATCAGCGCCTGTAGGCCGAACAGCAAGGCCAGGCCCTGGATCGACAAGCGCGTCGCAGCGTCCTTCTCCTGCGCGGCGGCGATGAGCGCGCGCATGACGATAAAGGCGAAGAGACCGAGCAGCACCAGGCAGGCAATGACGCCGTACTCCTCGGCGACGACGGCGAAGATGAAATCGGTGTGCGCGTCGGGCAGCGCGTTCTTGATGGTGCCTTCGCCCGGGCCACGGCCGAGGAAGCCGCCCTCGGAGAACGATTTGATGGCGCGATCGACTTGCGAGTTATCGCCCGGCGTTGGAGCGAAGTATTTGTCGAGGCGATAGCGCACGTGGCTGAAGGTCGAGTAGGCGAAGGCGAAGCCCATGGCGCCGAACATGGCGATGATGCCGGCGCCAACGAGCGCCTGTCCGGAGAGATAGTACAGCGCGCCCCAGACCATGCTGACGAGCAGCGTCTGGCCGACGTCCGGCTCGGAGAGCAGTAGCCCGGTGAAGCAGACAGCGAGCAGGATGGCGAGCGGCAGCGCCGGCATATCGCGGCGGCGCTGACTTTCGGCGAAGAGCCACGCGGAGACGACGACGAAGCCCGGCTTGGCAAATTCGGACGGCTGGATCGAATGGCCGCCGATCGACAGCCAGCGCTGCGCGCCGTTGATCTCGGGGCCGACGAAATGCACGGCGATCAATCCGGCGCCGGCAACGGCGAACAGGCCGAGCGCGAGCCGGCGCACGCCACGCGGGGTGCACAGCGACACCGCGAGCATGATGACGACGCCGAGAGCGGAGAAGAACAGGTGGCGCTCGACGAAGTAGTAGGTGGGTAGGCCCTTGCGCAGGGCGACGGCGGGGCTTGCGGCGAGAGACAAGACGAGACCGGCGACAATGAGCGCCAGGATCGCGCCGACGAGCACGTGGTCGACGGTGAACCACCAGTCGCCAACACGGCTGCGGTCGGCGCGCGACAGCCTCATGTTGAGCGCTCAGTTAGGCTGACAACATCTTCCCTCCCCCCTTGCGGGGGAGGGACAGGGAGGGGGATGTCCACGACCTTCGAGGTGCTGCACCACCCCCACCCCGGCCCTCCCCCATCAAGGGGGAGGGGGAAGTGAGCGCGGTGCATGCGCAGCGAAGACGTCATGCGGCGCCTCGCTTCAGCTCGATGCCGGGGAGGGCTTTGACGAGCGCGCGAAAGTGATCGCCGCGCACCTCGAAATTGCGGAATTGATCGAAAGAAGCGCAGGCGGGCGACAGCAGCACGACCGGCTCGCCGCTCGCGGCCGCGGCGTCGCGGGCGGCTGCGGCGGTCGCAACATCGAGCGTGCCGCAACGTTCAAACGCGACCTTGCCTTCGAGCGTCGCGGCGAATTCCTCGGTCGCTTCGCCGACGAGATAGGCCTTGGCAACGCGATCGAAGTACTGCGTCAGCGCGGTGATGCCACCGGCCTTGGGCTTGCCGCCGAGAATCCAAAAGACGTTACCGGGGAAGGAGAGCAGCGCCTTCTCAGTGGAGTCGGCGTTCGTCGCCTTGCTGTCGTTGACGAACAGCGTATGCCCGACGCGACCCAGCTCTTCCATGCGATGCGCAAGTCCCGGAAACGTCTTCAGGCCGGCTGCGATCTCGGTAGCGGTGAGCGGTTCGGGCAAGGAAAGAAGCGCGGCGCTCGCGGCGCAGGCGTTCTCGGCGTTGTGGCTACCACGGAGCGAGCCGATGCCAGCGAGATCGGCGATTTCGGTCGCCGTGCCGGAGCGGCGCAAAACGACCTTGCTTCCGTCAACGCCGACGTCGCAATCGGCTCCGGGTTTGGCGGAGATGCGCAGAAGGCTCTCAGCGCCCTTCTTCGCCTGAAACTTGCCGGCGATGGCGCGGCAGTAGACGTCATCGACGCCGACGACGGATTTCTTGGCACCGTATACGAGTTGCGCCTTCACGGCGGCGTAGTTCTCGATGGTGCCGTGGCGGTCGAGGTGGTCGGGCGTGACGTTCAGGAGCACGCCGACAGAAGCGTCGAGGCTCGGCGCCAAGTCGATCTGGTAGGACGAGCACTCGATCACGTAGTGGCGGCCGGGCGCGAACGGCTCGAGCGACAGCATTGCGGTGCCGATGTTGCCGCCAACCTCAGTATCGCGGCCGGCTTCTTTCAAAATGTGGGCGGTCAGCGCGGTGGTGGTCGACTTGCCGTTGGTGCCGGTGATGCAGATCAGCGGAACGTCGAACGACTGCAACCGCCGCTCGCGGGCGAAGAGTTCAAGATCACCAATCACTTCGACCCCGGCGAGCCTCGCCGCACGCACGGTCCAATGCGGCTCTGGGTGGGTGAGCGGCACGCCGGGCGCGAGGATGAGAGCTGAGAAGACGGCCCAGTTGGCGTCCTTCAGATCGCCGGTCTTGAGACCTGCCTCGGCCGCTGCCTTGACGCCGGCCGCGCTATCGTCGGCGGCGATGACGTCGGCGCCGCCAGCGACGAGGGCTTTGGCGGTGGAAATGCCGGACGCGCCCAGCCCGAAGACCGCGACCCGCCGGCCAGCAAACGATGTGATGCGAATCATGGCCGCTAAACTAACGCAAGTGAGCCAAACCGGCTGACGCTTTAACGCAGCTTCAAGGTGGCGAGGCCGACGAGCGCCAGGATCACGGAGATGATCCAGAAGCGCACCACGACGGTCGATTCCTGCCAGCCCTGCTGCTCGTAGTGGTGATGCAGCGGCGCCATTCGGAACACGCGTTTTCCGGTCATCTTGTATGAGGCTACCTGAATGATGACGGACAGCGTTTCGAGGACGAACAGGCCGCCCACGATGGCGAGAACAATCTCGTGCTTCGTGGCGACGGCGATGGCGCCGAGCGCACCGCCCAAGGCGAGCGAGCCCGTATCGCCCATGAAGATCATGGCCGGAGGCGCGTTAAACCAAAGGAAGCCAAGGCCGGCGCCGATGAGCGCGCCACAGATCACTGACAGCTCGCCGGTTCCGGCGACGTAGTGGACCTGCAGGTACTGCGCGAAGCGGACGTTGCCGATGAGGTAGGCGATGAGGCCGAAGGTGGCCGCCGCGATCATCACCGGAACGATGGCTAGGCCGTCGAGACCGTCGGTCAGGTTCACGGCATTGCCGGCTCCAGCGATGGTGAGGACACCGACGAGGATGAAGAACGGGCCCATTTGGACGACCATGTTCTTGAAGAACGGCAAGGTCAGCACCTGGCTGATCTCGGGCGGACCGAGATACATGACGAAGCCCGTGGCGATGGCTGCGATGAGCAGTTCCAGCCCGAGGCGCATGCGGCTGGAGAACCCGGAAGAGGTGCGGCGCGTGACCTTCAGGTAGTCGTCGTAGAAGCCGATGGCGCCGTAGCCGAGCGTCACGCCGAGCACGATCCAGATGTAGGGGTTCTGAAGGTTGGCCCAAAGCAGCGTCGCCACGGTGACGCCGGCGAGGATCATCAGGCCGCCCATGGTCGGGGTGCCGACCTTGGAAAGGTGCGATTTGGGACCGTCGTCCCGGATCGGCTGGCCCTTGCCCTGCTTGACGCGAAGCAGATCGATGATGCCAGGGCCGAACAGCATGACGAACAAGAGCGCGGTGAAGATCGCGCCGCCCGTGCGGAAAGTGATGTATTTGAAAACGTTCAGGATCCCGATCTGATCGCTGAAGTTTACGAGCTCATAAAGCATCCCACTCTCCGAACGGCTTTTTCAGCCAACTTTCCGTGCCGGCGGAGGCACGCGCCCCTTATGCGCCCTTGGACAGCAACGCGTCGACGAGCGGCGCCATGCGTGAACCGAGCGACCCCTTGATCATAATGACATCACCGGCACGCACTTCATCGCCCAGTGCCGCGGCGATCCCCTCCGATTTGAGCGCCCAAGCGCCGCGCCGTCCCGCCGGCAGCGCCTCGAATAGACGCTGCATGCTCTCGCCACAGGCAAAGACCAGATCGACCTTAGCGGCGTCAACCGGTTCATTGAGGGCGGCGTGCAGGGTGCCAGAGTTCTCGCCGAGTTCCAGCATGTCGCCCAACACCGCGATTCTGCGAGGAAATCTCTCGCGCGGGACCGTCGCCATAGCGGCGAGAGCCGACTGCATCGAGGCCGGATTGGCGTTGTAGCTTTCGTCGATAACGAGGATCGAGCCGCCTGGCACGTTGACTTCACGGCGCTCGCCGCGGCCCTTGGGGGCACGCACGTCGGCGAGAGCAGCGATGGCCTGCTCGACGTCGACGCCGAGCGCGTCGAGTGCAGCAACGACGGCGAGAGAGTTTTGGGCAAGATGCGCTCCCGGTGCGCCGACGCGGTACGCGATGCGCCGTCCCCCGATGTCGACTGCGATGTCGGTTCCTTCGGCATCGAGCGCGAACAACTCGGGGCGGACGTCGGCGTTTTCATGGCGGCCGAAGGAGACGATGCGGGCCCCGTGCTCGCGCGCGCGCTGCGCCAGCAGGTCGAAATGCTCGTTGTCGCGATTGAGGATGGCAACGCCGCCCGGCTCCAGGCCGCCGAAGATCTCAGCCTTCGCCTCGGCGATCTTCTCCGTGGTGCCGAAGAATTCGAGGTGCACCGGCTCGACGGTGGTGACGATGGCAACGTGCGGGCGGACAAGCGCGGTAAGTGGCGTGATCTCGCCGGCGTGGTTCATGCCGATCTCGAACACGCCGAAGCGGACGCCGGCCGGCATGCGGGCGAGCGTCAGCGGCACGCCCCAGTGGTTGTTGAACGACTTCTCCGCCGCGTGCGTCGGGCCGAGGCGCGAGAGGCAGGCGCGCAGGGCTTCCTTGGTGCCAGTCTTGCCGACGCTGCCGGTGACGGCGACGATGCGCGCGTCGTTGCGGCGGCGGGCGGCGGCTGCGATGTCGCGCAGACCATGCAGCGTATCGGTGACGCGCAGAAGCGGGCCGTCGCCGGGCACGCGCTTATATTCGCCGGACACGAGGGCCGCTGAGGCTCCCTTGCGGAAGGCTTCGAGCACGAAGTCGTGGCCATCGCGCACGTCACGGAGCGCGACGAACACCTCGCCGGGTGCGAGCGAACGCGTGTCGATGGAAAAGCCGGTGATGGGGACAACCGGCGCGCCGTCGGCAACGCCGATGGCAGCCGGCACAAGGTTGTCCCAGGTCCAGAGTGCCGCGGTCATGGTTCAGGTGCGCTCCAGTGCTTTGCGAACCTCGTCATGGTCCGAGAACGGCAACACCTTGTCGCCGACGATCTGCCCGGTTTCATGACCCTTTCCGGCGATGACCACAACATCGCCGCGGCCGAGCATGGCGACGGCGGCGGCGATGGCCTCGGCGCGGTCGCCGATCTCTGTGGCGCCGGGGGCAGCGATGAGGATTTCGGAACGGATGGTCTTGGGATCCTCGGTGCGCGGGTTGTCGTCGGTGACGATGACGACGTCGGCCTTGTCGACGGCGATGGCGCCCATGATCGGCCGCTTGCCCTTGTCGCGATCGCCACCGCAGCCCATGACGCAGATGAGCTTGCCGGTCGCGAACGGGCGCAGAGCGTCGAGCAAGGCAGCGAGGGCCTCTGGCTTGTGGGCGTAGTCGACGACCGCGAGGCCGCCGCGGGCTTCACCGATGATCTCGAGGCGGCCTTTGACGCCGGTCAGGTGTTGCAGCGATGGCAGCACGTGTCCGGCAAGCTCGCCCGTTGCGATAGCGAGGCCGGCGGCGACGAGAGCGTTCGCGGCCTGGTAGTCGCCGAGCAGCGGCAGTCGGATGTCATAGACGCGGCCCTCGTGCGCCACGGAGAGACGCTGCGCGAAGCCCTCGCGAACGAGACGCTCGAGCTTCAGGCCTTCGCCGTTGCGACCGACGGTGAAGACGCGGCGGCCGGCGTCCTCGGCAACGGCGATGGCGCGATCACCGGCTTCGGCATCGGCGTTGACGACTGCCGTACCGTCCTCGGGCAGCAGCTCGGAAAAGAGACGCAGCTTGGCGGCGAGGTAATCCTCGACGGTCGGGTGGTAGTCGAGGTGGTCGCGGCCGAGGTTGGTGAAGCCGGCAGCCTTGATGCGCACACCGTCGAGGCGATGCTGGTCGAGGCCGTGCGAGGACGCCTCGAAGGCGAGGTGGGTGATGCCTTCTATCGCGAGTTCGGCCAGCGTCTTGTGCAGCGACACGGGGTCGGGCGTCGTCAGCGAACCGTAAACGGCGCTGTCGCGCTTGACGACGCCAATGGTGCCGAGCGAGGCCGCGTTGTGGCCCAGCGCGGTGTAAACCTGGCGCGTGAAGTCGGCGACGGATGTCTTGCCGCTGGTGCCGGTGACGGCGACGGTGGTTTCGGGCTGGCGCAGGCCGAAGAAGCGCGCGGCCATCAGCGCGAGGGCGCGGCGGGGGTCGGTTGAGCGCACGACGAGGACGTCGCCCGCATCCAATACCTCGGCGTCTTGCCCGGCGAGAATGGCGACGGCGCCCTTGGAGACGGCGTCCTTGATGAAGCGCGCGCCATCGGCCTTGCTGCCGGAAATCGCGGCGAAGACAAAGCCGGGGCGCACGTCGCGGCTGTCAGAGGTCAGGCCGGAGACCTGGATCGCGGCAGCGCCGGCCGGAGCGACGGCGTCGGTACCGATGAGCGAGGAGAGAAGCATGGTGCTCCTAATGATCGATGGAACTCAACGCCTCGACTAACGCCTCGGTAAGTGCTCCTCACCTTGTGTCATATTTTGCGGAGGAAGACGCGTCAAACGCTACGCCGGAGGCGCGCTGAGCGGATGCTTCGGTTGGCAACATGCCGAGGAGCGGGCCGATGCGTGCGATCACGCGGCCGGCGGTCGGTGCGGCGTTGCGCGAGGCGAGCACCTCGCCGCCGGATTCTTCGGTCGCCTTTGGCTCGAACAGGAGCACAAACACGAGATAGCGCGGCTTGGACATGGGGAAGGCGGCGAGGAAGGACGAGATGACGGCCTTCTCGCGGTAGCCGCCGACGTCGGGCATCTCGGCGGTGCCGGTCTTGCCGCCGACCTCGTAACCGGTCACCTCGGCGCGCTTGCCGGTGCCGGCGCGCTCGGCGACGTTGCGCCGCATCAGCGTGCGCATCTTATCGCTCGTATCGGCGGCGATGAGCGGGATGTCGGCGATGCCGGCATCCTCCTGGCGCTTGACGAAGGTCGGCGTCACCTTGCGGCCGCCGTTGACGACGCTCGCGGCGGCGGCGGCGAACTGCAACGGCGCAATGGCGATGCCGTGGCCGTAGGCGACGGTCATTGTCTCGACCTCG
>CALRVN010000197.1:0-7694 GCA_943371625.1 Hyphomicrobium sp. CS1GBMeth3 | reverse complement strand
GAGGAAGATGCGGTGGGCCATCGTTTCGAAGAAGACGGCGCGGAGATCCTCGGGCACCACGATATCGCGGCCGTCGAGCCAGGCGGCGACGCGCGCGGCGCGCAAGAGGTAGCTCATGCCACGCGGGCTGGCGCCGCCGGCGATGAGGCGCGACATGTCGACGTCAGGGATTTCGATGCCGGCCGCGGCGGGCTCGCGCACCGCCTGCCAGAGATCGAGGGTGTAGCGCTCGAGATCGGGGCTGGTCTCGACGGTACGCTGGATAGCGGCGCCGAGTGCCGGGAGTTCGCGGTGATCGACCAGGCCCTGCGTCACCGCCTCGATAAGCTGATCGCTGTCGTGGTAGCGCGGATCGAATGCGAGCTGCCGGCGCACGCCGGGGTCAGACGGCGTCGCAATGGAGATTTCCATGAGGAAGCGGTCGCGTGCAGCGGCCGGCAGCTCGAACGTCTCTTCGCGCTCGATGCGGTTGCGATCGGCGAACACCAGGAGATAGGGGAACTGGTATTCGCGGTTGAAGGCGCTGATGCTGCGCTCGGCCATCAAACGCAGGAGCAGCGAGTGCACCTGCGGGCGGGCGCGATTGATCTCGTTGAAGAAGAAGACGGTAAGATCGCTGCCGTAGCGGATCACTGGGCCGGGATCGACGCGCGGGCGCCCGTCCTCGGCGATGTAAGTGTGATAGATCATGTCGGCGGGCATCAGGTCGATGGTGCCTTCGATGCGCTCGTAGGCGCCACCGAGGCCGCGCGCTGCCGCGCGCAGAAGCGTCGTCTTGCCGACACCGACATCGCCCTCGAGCAGGACGTGCCCGCGCGCAAAGATGGCGATGGTCAGCAAGTGTATGACGCGCTGCTGACCCACGACCACGTTGCCGAGCTCGCTTTCGAGATCGAGCGCGCGCCGCCTCCAGCCGGAGATGTCGATTTCCTGGGGTCCCCGAATTGCGTGAGCACCTTCTCGCGACAAGTTGCACTCCCGTACGGCGCAGCCCGGGAGGGTCGGCCGTCAAAATCGACAACGGTCATAAAACAGGTGCGGGGTGCGACCTTGGCCGCACCCCAATCCCTCGGGAGGAAGCAGTAGTTAGTGTGGCACTGCGCCGAGGAATGTGACCCGCTGCTTAGTTCGGGATCTCGTCTACGTCGTAGACCCACTCGCCGGTCTTGACGAAGTGAGCGGTACGCTTGGCGTTCCGCTCTTCCATCGAGCGCTCCGAGGCGCCCTGCTTGGCGAGTTCTGCCGGATCATGCTTCGGATCATACTTCGAGCCGGCAATCTTCTCAGGGAAACCGGGCTTCGGCTCCCAGCAGTTGCCCGGCGCCTTGCACTTGGTGCCGTCGTAAGCGAAGGCAGACGTCGCGGCGACGAGCGCCACGGCCATCGTGCCGATGAAAGCAAGCTTCTTCATAGGTATTTCCTCCTAGCTTCATTCACGTCGTACGGCGGTGAACCCGCCTTCTTTGCTCGCGCCCCTCCGGAAGCGAACATCTCGTCACTTCGCCATCGGACCGCAGATGGCGTCAGGCGCAGCTTTCGCCTGATCGATGGTTCCGTGATCGCTTCCCTCGGGCAGCTTGTAAGGCGTGTAGGTTGCCTTCTGCTCCTTGGTGAGCCACTTGGCGCCCGTTACCGGACCTGTGTAGAGGTGACGGATCCACGCCATCGCGAGCAGCAGCTCGTTGAGCTGCAGATCGTTGTGCGGTCCCATCATCCCCTGTGCGCCGCCGAAGATGGTCTCGAACAAGCCCTTGTCGGTCTTGTTCTTCGGATAGGTCCAATAGTTGTCGTTCAATCCCGGGCCGACCTTGCCTTCGGCGACGTGGCCGTGACAGCCGGAGCACGACGAGAGATAGATGAACTCGCCGCGCGGCAGGCACTCCTTGACCTCGTTGAAGGGGTTGACGCCCGTCTCGAGGAACTTCTTGACGGCTTCGACGTCGCGCCCTTCCTTTGGTGCAGTGCCGATGTCCATCACTTCGCCGGTAATCGTATTGCGGAACGGCTCGTCGAGTGCGAGCGCTACGATTGGAAACAGACCGATAGCGGCACCCACGAGTAGTTTAGTGAACTTCATCATCCAGCACGCCCCTCAGGAGTCTTGGCAATCTCGTCGAGGGGAATGCCTTCTTCCTTCAAGATGGTTTCAATTTCCGGCCGAGCTTTTACGAGCGCGGCATCCACTTCTTTTAGAAGTTCCTTGTCGTCCTTACGCACACCGATCGACTGATCGAAGTGGAAAGGAACGTGTTGTCCGTCGGCGCGCGTCGCATTGTCGGGAATGACGACGAGCTTGACGGCTTCGCCCCGTTGCTTCGCGTAACGCGCAACCTCGGGACCGAATACTGCAGCGAAATCTGCCTTGCCGGACGCAACCTCATCGACGTAGCGCTGCGGATCGACACGGACGTATTGGTTTCGCTTGCTCTTGAAGCCGGTGAGCGACTTCATGTAGTTGAAGTTGGTGTTGAACAGGCCCAGCTTCTCGAGCATCACCTGCGCCGGGCTGTCCTGCGCCACGCCGATTTTCTGCGCTTTTTTGAGGTCGGGGCTGTCCCAGCTCGTGATGTCGAGCGGAGAGTCCTTGCGCGTGACAAACACGTATGACGCGCGATAGTAGGGCTTGGTGGTGAGCACGCGCGCATCGCCCGTGTCGAGGCCCATCACGACGTCGCAATTCTTCTTGTCGAGCTGGTCGCGGACCAGGTAGATCGCCGGCTTGTCCGTCCAGACGAACGAGACCTTGCGGTTCATCGCCGTGGCCAGAACCTTGGCGAGCTTATTTTCGAAGCCTTCTCCGTCCTTGGACGAATACGGCGCTTCGACCTCGGAGGCGCAAACGCGCAGGACCGATGGGTCTGCAGCTTGCGGGGCGGCGGCCTGTGCCCATGCGGAGGCGGAGAGGCCGGCCAACATCATGGCAGTCGAGAGCATCAGCCCTGCTGCGTGATGAGTTACGATTTTCTTGCTCATGTTGACGCTTTGCATTCCTGAAGCAGACCTGCTCCGGGCACCGACCTGACGGCATGTGACCATTTCGGGCCCATGCTCATGCCGCACTCGGCAGCTCTGGAGACAGCATCCTTACCGTTGGAGGAGGTGACGGATCGGTCGCTGTGAGTGTCCGCCCCGCCAGGCGCTTGCGGCCACCTGGCGGAGCGAACGTCTCATCATCAGAGCTTCGGCAACTGCGGCGGATACTCGTCGAGGTTCACGTTGTCGTACGGACCCTTACCATCGAGCGAGAACACCATCAGGCCACCACCCATCTGCGTCCAGTTGGCGAGGTTCTTGAACGCACCGACGGCGCCGAGACCGGCAGTCGGATCATTCAAGTCGAACACCAGACCAACTGCAGGCCAGCCGCCGACGCCGTAGTAGATGGCGACGTACTGCGTGCCCTTGTGGGTGTAGGTGATCGGATAGCCAATGGCGCCGGACGGGATCTTGAACTTCCAGAGAAGCTCACCGGTGTCGCTGTTGCGGGCCTTGATGTAGCCATCGAGCGTTCCGTAGAACACGAGATCGCCAGCGGTTGCGAGCGTACCGCCCCAGGCGGCAAAGCGCTCCATCACTTCCCACTTATACTTGCCGGTGATGGCGTTGTAGGCCTTGACCTGACCCAGGCCGAGGTAGTTCTGACGGTCACCCTTCGGTCCCGGATACATCCACAGCGTGGCGCCGACGAAGAACTGACCGGCACGGTACGGAAGCATGAAGGGCTCCCAGTCCATGCAGATGTGGTTGATCGCGAGATAGAAGAGCTGGCGCTGCGGATCGTAGCTGTCGTGAGCCTGATCATGGTAGCCCATGGCCGACGGGCAAACGTTGGTTGCCTTGTGGTCCATGCGCGTGCCGTACTCAGGATCGCGAACCGGGATGCCCGTCTTCAGATCCACGTGCGTCCAGACGTTGACCGTATCGTCGATCTTGTCGGCCGAGATCAGGTCACCGTTGGTACGATCGAGGGTGTAGACGATGCCGTTACGGTCAGGATGGGTGAGCAGCTTGCGCTCCTTGCCCGCCTTGTCCTTCTGCTTCGACAGCATCATGACGTTGACGCCAGCGTAGTCCCACTCGTCGTGCGGCGTCTTCTGGTAACCGAAGCGCAGCTCGCCGGTGTCGGCATCGCGGCCCATGATGGTCATGGTCCACTTGTTGTCGCCGGGACGCATGGTCTCGTTCCACGGAGAGGGGTTGCCCGATCCGTAATAGATCAGGTTCTCTTCGGGATCGTAGGCATACCAGCCCCAGTTCGTGCCGCCGCCGATCTTCCAAGCGTCGCCTTCCCAGGTCGCGGTGCCGAGGCCCTTCTGACCGTAGTGCGGGTTGGCCGAGTTGAACTTGTCGCCGATGCCGACTTCCTCATCGGGACCGGTGGCGTACTTGCGCCACTTCTGGGCGCCCGTCTTGACGTCATAGGCCGTCGCATAACCGCGAACGCCGAGCTCAGCGCCCGACGAGCCGATGATGACCAGGTCCTTGACGACGTAAGGAGCGATGGTGAGCGTCGAGCCGACCTTGATGTCGGAGTTCTCGAGCTTCCAATACTCCTCACCCGTGTCGGCGTTCAGTGCAACGACGTGGCCGTCGAGCTGGTTCGAGATGATCAGCGGAGGCGTCTTGCCGTCGCCGGGCCAGTAGGCAAGGCCGCGGTTGACGAGGTCGCAGCAAGCGACCGAGCGAGCGGCCGGATCCTGCTTGGGCTTGTACTGCCACTTGATCTTGCCCGGGTTGTCGAGGTCCAGGGCGAAGACGTTATTGGGGAAGGACGTATTGATATACATGATGCCGTTCACGATGCGCGGAGCGCCTTCGTGACCGTGCAGCAATCCGGTCGAGAACGACCAGGCTGCCTTCAGCTTTTTGACGTTTTCCTTATTGACCTGCTTGAGCGGGCTATAATTGTTGGAGTCATAATTCTTGCCGGTCATGACCCAGTTGTCGTCGCTCTTCGACAGCTCGATGAGCTTGTCGTTGGCGCTGGCGCCAGCGACGAAGCCTACCAACGCCGCAAACGATGCGGTCGCCAGCAAGCCTGACTTTAGGTGTGCTTTCATCAACAAACCCTCGCGGTTTCGCTCCCAGATGAAAGCGGGTTGTTTGCCGTCGCCGATGATCCGCAAATCGCGGCCGGCGACGACATTTCCGCCTTCGTTAGTTGCAGCCGTTCGGCCATTTGACGGCCCGGCTGCGCGGGACAAGTGAGCCTTTCGTCGGTCGCGTTGACCGAACAGAAAGCTGGCTCATCCGCGTAGCAAGCTAGAACGCGGGCGAGTGAGGGTCTGTAGGTTCAGTTCCAAGATCGAGACGGAACAGGTGGCAACCATTTGGCATGCTCTTGCCCTCGCAGTGCAGTGCACGACGAGGTTAAGACTGGGAAGGATCGACCCCAAACGCAGTGTTGTGGACAAATGGGCACCGCTTTCGGATTTGGCTGGGAAGAAACAGAACGTTGTGGCGGGACGCCCAGAGTGCGCGCGCGCTCTCTGCTCGTCGCGCTGATGATTGCCATCGGCGTGGCCGGATGCAGTGACGACCCGGCGCCCGAGCGCGAATCCCAAGCTCAAACCCTGAGCGAGACACAGCCCGACAAGCCGGCGACGCATGAGCTCAAGTGGCTGCGACTGACAGATGGCATAGCGCCGGAGCAGTGGCTCGCGAGCCGGGAAGCAGGCCGCGATCTCGGCCTCTATGAGGGCCCCGTGCTCGACATGGGCCAGGTTCTGCATGTCGCCACCGAACGATTCCGCGACCAGCCGCGCATGATCGCCAACCGGGCGGTCCAATTGGAAGAGATGCTGCGCGAGAAAGGCATCGCTGAGCGGGCGCCGAGGCTAATCGTAACCTTATCGCAAGTGCCTGGGGTCCAGCGCTCCGTGGAGAGCTTCGCTGCGCTCACGCAGCAGTACTATAATCTCCGGCTCGAGGGTCTCGGCCAGGGAGCGGCTGTAGAGGCCCTGAAGAAGCAATTGGGCCCGTCGGCTCCGGAGACGAATGAACCCTGATCGATTTGCCTGGATCTCCAGGCTGAAGGTGGAGCTGGAACGCCGCTGGCGCGACCAGTCGGTGCGCCGGCAGCTCATGATATCGATATCGAGCATCAGCATCGGTGCGATCCTGCTGTCGATACTGCTTTCCATTCTCGATGCGCGCGGACGCGTCGAGGTGGAGGTCAACTCATCGATGGAGCTGGCGCAGCAGCTCGTGCGGGACATGGTGACACGCTTGCCGTCCAACGAGCAGACGCGGGAGCTCTTCAATGCAGCGCCGGCACAGCTGAAGTACGTGCGCCACGCGCGCATCCTGGCGACCAACGGCCTGGGCGAACTCGTGCAGCTCGCTCCGGACGACAGCGCAAAGCGCATGCTCGATGGGCGGCAGGAGCAGGTGCCCGGATGGTTCAGGGCACTCGCCGGTCCGAGCGTGACGACACGCGAAGTCAGCCTTAGTCCCGATAGCGGCACCAACGGCAAGATACTGATCGTCGGAGAACCGGGTGACGAACTGGCCGAGGTCTGGGAAGAGGTATCTTGGCGGGCCCTCATATGGCTCGGCATCACGACGGCAATGCTCGCGTTGCTCTATATCGTTCTCGGACGCCTGCTCAATCCGCTGGTCGGGCTTGCCAGCGGCATGCACGAACTGGAGGACGGCCATTACGGTACACGCATTCCTGAGCCGCCGATGCGTGAGCTCGCGCCCATCGTTGCGCGATTCAATATGCTCGCCGAGGCGCTGGAGAAGGCGCGCGCGGAAAACGGCCGGCTATACCAGCATCTGATCGGGGTGCAGGAGGACGAGCGGCGACAGGTCGCCAACGAGCTGCACGACGAGGCAGGTCCCTGCCTCTTCGGGATTACGGCAAACATCTCGTCGATCGAGCGCCTGAGCGGGCAGGTGGCAGAGCCGCAAAGCAGCCAGATCAAGATACGGGCCGGCGAAATCCTCGGCATCGCCGATCGTCTCAAGACCATAAACCGAGACCTGCTGCGGCGACTGCGGCCGGTGGAGCTCGGCCGCATCCCATTGAGCGAGCTGATTGCCAGCCTCGTGGCAGGGTTCGAACGCCGGCACCGGGAGGTGGCCTTCAGGCTTGCCACTGGTTCCCTTGCGGATGGCTATGGCGAGGCCGTAGACCTGACATTATTTCGTTGCGTGCAGGAGGCTTTGACCAATGCGATGCAGCATGGTGGAGCCTCGAGCGTGGACGTGAAAATCGGCGAGGAGCGGGAGCCGGGCGAAATAAACGCCAGCGTTCGTCTGCTCATTCGCGACAACGGCACGGGCTTTTCGAGCGTGGCGCCTATCGGGATTGGACTGACTGCCATGCGGGAGCGGGTGCGAAGCATCCACGGGATCAGTGACATCGAAAGCTCGTCGTCGGGCACGGTGGTATCGGTCAGCGTTCCGCTGCGTGCCAAGGCGGCCGCGAGCGCCGGCGCCGAACAAATTGCAATCGAAGGTTCCTTCTAATGAAAGTGCTCGTGATCGACGACCATCCGGTAGTTATCCAGGGGTGCCGGCGCCTCCTGGAAGACATGGGTGTCGACGAGATCCTTGTCGCCGCGAGCCTCTCGGAAGGATTCCGCATCTATCGGCAGAAGAAGCCGGACATGATTATCGTCGATCTTTCGATGCAGTCGGGCGTGCTGGGCGGTCTGTCCTTCATCAGGCGCCTGCGCATTCACGAC
>CALRVN010000196.1:0-7733 GCA_943371625.1 Hyphomicrobium sp. CS1GBMeth3 | reverse complement strand
GATGCCGAACTCGTCGCAAGCGACCCAGAGGGCAACCCGAGCTTCGACGAGATGATGCGGGGCGCTCCGCACGGGTGCTGCGCCTGGTGTTTCGACTTGCTCGAACTTGACGGCACGTCGCAGATGCTAGCCCCGCTGGAGTACCGCCGGCACCTCCTGAAAAATGTGCTGAAGCGCACCAAGTCCGACACGCTGCGCCTCTCGGAGAACTTTCGAGATCCCGTCGCTCTACTGCGGGCGGCCGAGACACACGGGCTGGAGGGCATCATCTCGAAGCTGCGCGAGGACCGCTATCGGTCGGGGAAGAACCCAGGCTGGATCAAGGTGAAGACCGAGACGTGGAGAGCGGCCAACCGCGACCGGTTCGAGAAGATGGGGAAAGGCAAAGCCTAACGGCTTGTCCAGACCATGCGCCGCTGGAGACAACCGGCCGCTTTTCAAAAACTGCAGTTTGGGTATCTTTGCCTTCTAGCGTGTCATCGATATTGCACGCCGCAGATGCACGACGTTGATTTACATATTTAAAGACCTTTCGGAGTGGATATGCTTCTGAATAAAGAGTTGATCACAACCGCGACTGACGTCGTGGCGAGCATCCCTGACGAGTTAACGGTATCGCCTCACGAACTGAATGCTATCGCCACGGTGCTTCGGCTTCTTGTCACGATCCTGCACCAGAGAGCAGCCCACTAGGCCAAGCAAATGCTTTTCGGCACCTCGAAGCACCGGTACGTATATGGACATCAACCGGTTGCAAACGAGGCGGTAGTGTCCGTGGATCAGAGTGCCCCGTCCAAGAAGCGCCAGCCCAGTTCAATTGACGTGCATGTAGGCAAACACCTAAGGGCGCGGCTCGTCTTGGCCAACCTCAGCCAGTCGGACCTCGCCAAGGCCGCCGATGTCACGTTTCAGCAAATTCAGAAGTACGAGCACGGCACCAACCGGATGTCGGCAGGCCAGATCTACACGTTCGCGAAGCTCTTAGCCTGCACACCGAATGACTTTTTCGACGGCTACGAATGAAGAGAGGGCCGGCGTGCCGAGCACGACCCCTCCCCCCCTTGTTACCGGTGATACGCTCAAGCTGGTCAAGGCGTGCGCGGACTTGGACGATCGCCCGCGGAAAGCTGTTCTGGAGTTTGCGAGATCCTTGTCGCGGTTCGCGAATCTGGCTGATTAGTCCACGCCCGCATGATGAAGACGTGCCAATGCCCGATTAAGTGCGCGGCAGTCTCAAGCTCCATTCAGCGCGTTGTGCGACGACGACCTTTCAACGGTCTCCGCATATTTTGCGGCAATAGCGCCGTGAAACATCGACCGATCCCCTCTCGTGGCCGCAAGAGTGCAGAGCAGGTGCGGTCACATTTCGTCCCGGCGAAAGTCCCTAGCGTTACCGGGTCGTATGGGCGATCGCGACTACTCATCGAGTTAGCCAAGTACCACCTCGTTTTCCGGCCGCATTAGCAGCCAGTCGCCTGTGGCTGGATCTTGATGCGTCTGGAAATGGAATGGCATGGTGTCCCCGAGCCATTTGACGAGGTTTTTAGGCGTCTGTTGCTCAGGAGGGAGTTCCGGCACGTCGACGCCCTCTACGTCAGCAGGTGTTAGCCTGAGAGTTAGTCCTGGCTGCAGACCGCGCACGAAACGCGCGAGCCTCCACGCTCTACTGAAGGGCTTCGTATCGATGGTGATCATGGTCCAACTTGGATAAGCGTTTGTCAGCCGTCGCACCGGCGTGCTGGTGCTTATGGTGCGTTGCGGCCGACACGATGCGTCACTTCGTGTTCATGTCCTAACGCAATCGCAGCGCCCGATTTACAGTGCCTTCTCGAACAGCTCCCACCGATCGCGGTTAGCCGCTCGCCAAGCGGCTGTTTTGACCTTGATCCAGCTGCGGTTGGTTCCAGAGACGTAAGGCTGGCCGCGGCGCTTGGAGACGATGCCTTCCAGCCCGTGCTGCTCACATGCCGCCAAGAGCGCGAGCGGATCGTCGAAGGCCTCCGACAAATGCAACGTCTCCTTGTCGGCGCGCCGCATCAGCCGACGCAGCATCTGGCGCCGTTCGTCCAGCGGCAAGGCGACGAGCGAACGTCCCTCAAGCTCGAGCAGATCGAAGCAGTAGGCACAGCAGCCCTGCCTCGCGCCTTTCATCATGGCGTGGAAGTTGGGGTTGCCGTCCTCATTGCAGGCGACCAGCTCTGCGTCGAGGATGGCATCGCTAACTGGCAGCCGCGCCACGGCTGCGACGATCGCCGGGAAGCGCTTCGTCAGGTCGCCGCCGTTCTTGCCGAAGACAATCACCGAACCCGCGCGGAGATGGATTTGCGCTCGCCAGCCGTCGTGCTTCACCTCGTGCAGCCATTCGGCGCCGGAGGGCGGCTCTTTGCGCAGGATCGGCGCTGACGGTTCTATGAACGGGTCGCTGGGCACGTAGCCGATATAAGGGGAAGGAGCCGATTTTCAAAGACAGAGGCGCCAGCCGCCGACGGGCGCAAGGCTGAGGAGTGCCGGTGTAAGCTACACCCTCAATATGCATCACGAATAAACTGGAACTTCGATACCCCGCCACTGTTAGCCAGAATGCGTGAAGTTATCCTCCTCGTGGACGATGAGGTCCTCATCCGAATGGCTATTCGGGCGACCCTCGAAGACGAGGGCTATGACGTGAAGGAAGCCGGCAATGTAGACGAGGCGTTAGTGGTCCTTGATGGCGGGCGGATTGCCGCGGTTCTCACCGACATTGAGATGCCAGGAACGCTCAACGGCCTCGATTTGGCACGGATCATTGAGGCTACCTCGCCTAGCACGAAGTTGATTGTCACCTCGGGACGGGCGTTGCCGAAACCGGGCGATTTGCCCGCTCGTGCCGTGATGCTAACTAAACCGTATTCCACCGACCGCTTGCTGCGTCTCCTGCGCGAGGCGAGCTGACAAATTTTAAGAGGTCGACTTCAATTGACGATCCCCCGCAACGCGGCGGTCTTCAATGCGCCTGGGTCACTCTCTCCGGCTCTATGCGCTAACATAATGCGCGCCGCCAGAAGCTCTCGAGCCATGTTTTCGTTATCTGACGGCCACGACGCTCGAAATTCGGGCCAAGCTTCGTCGAAGACACGCGCCAGCAAGTCGAGCGCTTCCGGTTCGTAGAAAGCTTTAAACTGCGAGAAGGGCACTGCAAGCCTCCATCGTTCTAGAGGCGGGAGTGCTCGCTACACCCCGCCGTCACCAGCTGAAGCGTCCGGAAAATTATTTTGACGACGGGCCGATTTCAAGCGGGTCGAGGCGCAAATTCGACGCTGCTATCGTACGCTACCGTACGGGCCCAAGGCCCAGTTGAACGACAAAGGCGAACAGGCCTGTTTCACCAACGCGCGGGATGCACGCGGCTAACGTTAAAAGCTGACGACGTTTGTGGCGGCCATATAGCCGCACGTTGCGGGCTTGGCAGCCTTCGGTGCCGCCTTAGCGGCGCTGAACGAAAAAACCGGCACATATGCACTGTGAGGCCGCATGATGCAGGTTAGCGTTGATCCGTACACAGTCCGGTACCGTCAGCGCTCAAGCGTTCGAAGGCGTCAGTCCTTTCGGCCAGCATTGGGTAGGCAAATGCAGCAGAGCCTCAAGGGTCGTTCGATCCTCCTCGTCGAGGACGAGTTTCTCATCGCCATGAACGTGGCTTACGAGTTGGAAACGGCTGGCGCTTCGGTGATAATTACGGAGGACCTCAAGGAAGCCCTACTGCTCGCCGAGCTGCCGGGGCTGGCAGGCGCAATCTTGGATCACGGGCTTGGCGGTGGAGACAGCTCGCAACTGCGTAGCCGGCTGAGCGCCCACCAAATTCCTTTCCTGAACTACAGCGCCCGCCCCTCGGCGGAAGACGGCACCGACGGATCTGTGCATCTGACCAAACCGGCGGCCGAGGGCGCGCTGTCGGCTGCGATGTTAGCCGCTATCGATGCGCGCGCTCCGGACGGGCGGCTGGATTAGCCTTCACCGAGCCTTCTCGAACAGCTGCCGCAGGTCGCAGTTAGCCGAGCGCCAACTTGCTTAGTCGAGCTGTCGCCCGTCGATGGCCTGGAGCGCCAGATCTTTGAGCCGCCGAGGATCTAGCTCCCCTGCTGCAACCGAGGTCATGAGACGCAATGTCATCATCGTCTCTGCAACCTCCCAAGAGCGTGCTTGCAAAACGTGGGGATCTAGTTCGAGACACGCGGCGTCGAACGCATCGTTCAACAGCGCGAGTATTTCCTGATTGAAAGCGGCGGTCGCGAATCGTGTGGTCTGCTCCATAGCTCTGCAAACGGACCGCGGTAGAAGCGGTTGCTAAACCTTTCGGCAAATTCCCGCTAAAGCTTAATAAAAGGTTGCACGAAGTTAGCCGCGGCAGCACGACCGCACTACAGATGGCTGAGCGGAGGCGATGTGAAGATCGCAACCTTCAACATCAATAACGTCAACCGGCGCTTGCCGAACTTGCTGGCATGGCTGAAGGCCGCGCGCCCTGATGTGGTATGCCTGCAGGAGTTGAAGGCCGCGCAGAATGACTTTCCCGTAGAGGCCATCAACAAGGCTGGGTACGAAGCAGCTTGGCTGGGCCAGAAGACATGGAACGGTGTGGCGATCCTTTCGCGTGGCGCCATGCCGGTGGTCACAAACACCCGCCTGCCCGGCGATCCGGAGGACACCCAGAGCCGCTATTTGGAAGCGGCGGTCAGCGGTATCCTTATCGGCTGCATATATCTGCCCAATGGCAATCCGCAGCCGGGACCAAAATTCGACTACAAGCTCGCTTGGTTCGAGCGCCTCATTCGGCACGCACGCAAGCTTAAGAACTTGAAAGCGCCTGTCGCGCTCGTCGGTGACTACAACGTCGTGCCAACGGACTTCGACATCTATCCCACGAAGTCATGGGACAAGGATGCCCTGCTGCAACCTGAAAGCCGCGCTGCCTACCAGAAGCTTCTAAAGCAGGGCTGGACCGATGCTCTGCGATACCTCCACCCAAAGAAGCCGATGTACACATACTGGGACTACAAATGGCACCGGTGGGAGAAGGACGGAGGGCTTCGCCTCGACCACCTGCTGGTCAGCCCAGACCTAAAAGCCCGGCTTCAATCTGGCGGCGTCGATCGCGACGTGCGCGGCGAAGTGAGTGCGAGCGATCATGCGCCGGCGTGGATCAAGCTGCGGGACGTGTGATGCAGGCCGGCCTCCGCGCCGTGTGTTCGCCACTACCAGCGCGACAGAGTTCATCACATTTAGGCACCAACTCTGTTGAACGTTTCTGTCTGCAGCAGCGCAGCTGACACGCCCGTCATGTTCCTGACCGGAACGGCACGGATCCCCGCGACGTTTCCTCCGCACACCAACAAACTCAAAAAGGGAGATCTTATGAAATTCTTCGCAGCCGCGCTGGCGGCGGCAATACTTCTTGCCGCCCCTGCCCTTGCTCAGAACACCGACGCTGTTGGCGGGACACAGCAGAACGAGCCGGGCACCGGCGGTACTTCCAAACCGGGCGTTCAAGGCGAAGTTGGAGGTAAGAACGGTCCAGCCGCCACACCAAATGACGCCGGCAACGCTCATCCCCCAGCCAATACTTCCGGCAGTTCAACTGCTGCGGCCACCGACAACAGCAAAGTACCTGGGCTACCCGGCAACAAATCCGGACCGGCCGAAAAGGCGAAGTAAAAGCGCCCTCCCGCCACCACAAGAGAGAGGCCGGTCAATTTGGACCGGCCCTTCTCTGTGTCGCCTCACTAGTAGCGGCGTCCGCGGTCGTTTTCCCCTGCGCATGCTGTCGTCAGGCGGTTGTCATGTCCGACGAAGCGGCAGGCCTCCGCCTTCGCACTCGGGTTATATAGAATCGCGTTGTCGCTCACGCGCGACCCGTACTGGCGAGCGACCTGAGCAACGAGCTTGTCTTGGCAGTACGGGGTTGCGAGGTCCTGCCCCCGAACGCGTTGATAGCCGTCCCTGCAAGCGATCTTGGCTTCGCTTGCCGCGGCGAAACTCATCGTAGCGACAGCGATCAGTAATGATGTCTTCAACATCGGGTTCTCCCACTTCTGCGGCATGATCGTCATGCCGATTGCCGAGAGAACGATGTGCTTAACCGTTAGTTGCGGGCCCGGATCGCCACTCTGTCGAGGTTTCGCCGAGCGTGGAGGAACAGAGCGTCGGGCCGGAAGTTGGACCCTAAAGGAGAACGCCATGAAAACCCCTACAGTCGATGATCCCAAGCCGAAGCGCGATAATCTGGGTCCCACGGGACCTGCCAACGTCTCAAATGACCGCGCGGAGAAGCCGGAAGACGGAAACAAAGCCGGCGACGGTAGCTACGAAAAGGAAATCGAGAACATCCTTGATCGCAAGCGCGGACAGACGCCCCCTGGCTAACAATTGAAATTATCGACAGCGAGAGCGCCATGAGCAAAGCGGCAGACGATCTGGAAGCTGAGACCGGGGGCGATGTGCCAACTCCTGACGAGTTGATCGCGGCGAC
Source organism: Hyphomicrobium sp. CS1GBMeth3 (assembly GCA_943371625.1). Taxonomy (GTDB): domain Bacteria; phylum Pseudomonadota; class Alphaproteobacteria; order Rhizobiales; family Hyphomicrobiaceae; genus Hyphomicrobium_A. Next base: position 1,228 of record CALRVN010000196.1, on the reverse strand, counting down.
GGGCGCGGAAGCGGTCGAGGTGGTGCAAGAACAGCGAGCAAAACTAGAGGCCGCTATTCGGGACGACCCGTTACGCAGCGTTGCGATAGCTGCCGGAGCCGGTTTTGTCGCAGCACTTTTGCTTAGGCGGATCTAGCGGCAAGGCCGCAGTGGCGTCGCGGAGTTGCGCCGGCAGGTCAATGGCCCGGGTCTGTGACAGTTCGTTCGGCACCCAGCTCGTGTCGATCCCTGCGGAGCGGTAAAAAACACACTACAAGTTCCGAGGGCACGAAGGTGGAGGTGGTTTGTGAATCGCACGAGTAAGCCGTTGCAGATGGCGCGGGGCGCCATGCTTAACGTGCGATCATCAAGCAGCGTTACGGAACGTATGAGCGTCGCCAGCCATTGCAGATCACGAACGGCTCAGCTTCCTGCGTACCGGAGTAGAATCACATATGAAGGCCCTCGTCTGGCACGGCAAAGAGGACATCAGGTACGACACGGTAACTGACCCCGAGATCGAGCATCCACGCGATGCGATTATCAAGGTGACGAGCTGCGCGATCTGCGGCTCTGATCTTCACCTCTTCCATAACTTCATTCCGGCCATGCTCCCTGGCGACATCATGGGGCACGAGATGATGGGCGAGGTCGTCGAGGTCGGCTCCGGAGTGAACGGAAAGCTCAAGAAGGGTGACCGGATCGTGGTGCCTTTCACCATCTGGTGTGGCGACTGCGAGCAGTGCGAACGCGGCAACTACTCCGTGTGCGAGCGAACCAACCGCAAGAAAGAAATCGCCGACAAGGCGTTCGGCCACGCGACCGCGGGACTCTTTGGCTACACGCATCTCACCGGCGGCTACCCTGGCGGCCAGGCAGAATATTTGCGTGTTCCTTATGCCGATACGACCCACGTCAAGGTCCCGGACAGCCTGACCGACGAGCAGGTACTATTCCTTGGCGATATATTTCCCACCGGCTGGCAGGCCGCCGTGCAGTGCGACATCCAGCCAACGGACACAGTCGCCGTTTGGGGCTGTGGACCTGTTGGCCAAATGGCTATACGCAGCGCTCTTCTGCTCGGCGCTAAGCAGGTGGTTGCCATCGATCGCCTTCCCGAGCGCCTGAGCATGGCCGAGGCGGGCGGCGCGATCACAATCAACTTTGAGACGGAGAGTGTCGTCGACAGGCTCAATGAGCTGACCTATGGAAAGGGCCCCGATAAATGCATCGACGCCACGGGCCTTGA
>CALRVN010000195.1:0-7769 GCA_943371625.1 Hyphomicrobium sp. CS1GBMeth3 | reverse complement strand
ACCGGCAGCGCTACTGGCAGCCCGCGCATTGTGAAGAGATGGCAGCGGCGCTGGCGTTCTTCCATTTCGACGCTGCCGTGAACCACGGCGTGACGGGCGCGATGCGTTTGTTGCAGCGCGCGGTCGGCACCGACGCCGATGGCGAGATCGGCCCAAACACGCGCGCTGCTATCGAGCAGCTTTCCATCGATGACGCTCTGCGCCGGTACGCCGAGGTGCGACGCGCACGCTATCGCGCGCTGCCGCACTTCTGGCGGTTCGGGCGCGGCTGGCTCGCACGCGTCGACACCGCGCTGGCGCGCGCTCTCGAGATCGTGGGTGAAAGACCCAAGGACGAAACAACTTCAATCGCAACAAATAGAGAAGGAACACCCATGAGCGAGACGACGACGGAAACAGAGACGACGGGAAAGTGGTGGGGCCAGTCGATCACGATCTGGGGCGCGGTCATCACGGGGCTGTCGACGGTACTGCCGGCGCTGGGGCCGGTAATCGGCATCGACATCACGGGAGATCTGGTGCGCCAGCTTGGCGATGGAATTGTGCAGACGGTTCAAGCGGTCGGAGGACTCATCGGCACGCTGATGACGGTCTACGGACGCGTGCGCGCGAGCACGCCTCTGGCGCAGCGCAACGTGCAACTGAAACTGTGAGTGGTTGGTAGCATTCATGGCCGGTTCAGCGGCAGGCGACTAAGCACGGACGATGCATTCCACTCATATTGTCATTTCATACATGCTCCGCATCATCGCTTCGCTTTTCATTCTCGCAGGCATTTGCAACTCGTCCTCGCTTGGCGGGGACGCGTGCATCACCGATTGGTCGATCGCTGCGCCCATCGTGTACAAAGAGAAGCTCACGACGGTCGAGGCGCTGTCGCGCATCGCGGGCGACAAGCTGTCGGGCAGCGTCATCGTCAGGACGGCGCTGTGCGATGAAAACGGCGTCTTTTCCTACCGCATCATTATGCGTGACGCGCAGGGACGGCTTTCAACGCGCACCGTCGACGCGCGCGCCCCGTTCAATCGTTGAAGTTGCGCTGAGCCGTATCTCGCCTAAGGTTGGGCCAACGCCCGGTTGAGAGGCGAGATAAAGGAGGAGCGTGATGGCTTACGTCGATGGATTCGTCCTGGCGGTTCCGAAGAAGAATCTTGCCGACTACAAGAAGCTGGCGCAGAAAGCCGGGAAGGTCTGGCTCGAACACGGCGCGCTCGAGTTCAGGGAGTGTGTTGCCGACGACGTGAAGGTCGGCAAGTTGACCTCGTTCCCACAGGCCGTGAAGCTCAAGGCCGGCGAGGTCGTCGTCTTTTCCTACATCGTCTACAAGAGCCGCGCGGCTCGCGACAAAATCAACAAGAAGGTCATGGAAGACCCGCGCCTGAACGACATGATGGCCGGCAAGGACATGCCTTTCGACGGCAAGCGCATGATTTACGGCGGCTTCGAGACGCTCGTCGACCTGAAATAGGGGCCTTGGCCGCGCACTAGGATGAATCGGAGGCCCCCGCTATAGTCCGGAAAGTTTCGGGCAAGTGGAGCGGGGGATCCGTGCGCGTTCTGGTGGTCGAGGATGACAAGGATCTGAACCGGCAGCTGGTCTCGGCGCTGGGCGATGCGGGGTATGCGGTCGATACGGCGTTCGACGGCGAGGATGGCTATTTCCTCGGCGACACGGAGCCGTACGACATCGTGATCCTCGATATCGGCCTGCCGAAGATGGACGGCATCTCCATCCTCGAGCAATGGCGCCGCGCCGACCGCAAGATGCCGGTGATCATCCTCACCGCACGCGACCGGTGGAGCGACAAGGTTGCCGGCATGGACGCGGGTGCCGACGACTACGTGGCCAAGCCCTTCCACATGGAGGAGCTGCTGGCGCGCGTCAGGGCGCAGGTGCGACGCGCGTCGGGCCATGCCAAGAGCGAGATCGAGTGCGGGCCGTTGCGCCTCGACACCAAGACCGCGCGCGTGACCTGCAACGGCCAGCAGATCAAACTGACGTCGCACGAATACCGGCTGCTCGCCTATCTCATGCACCACAATGGCCGGGTGGTGTCGCGCACGGAGCTGGTCGAACACCTATATGAGCAGGATTTCGACCGCGATTCGAACACGATCGAGGTGTTCATCGGTCGTTTGCGGAAGAAAATTCCCGTCGACCTCATTGAGACTGTGCGCGGACTCGGATACCGCCTTAGCGAGACGCCGGCCGCGACGACCTAGGTCTCCGATAGAGAGCGCATGCGCTTCAACTCGCTCGCCTTCCGACTGTTCGCCACCGCTGCAGCCTGGACGCTGCTGGTGCTGCCGATTGCCGGCTTCATCATCTACCGGCTTTATCGCGACGACGTGCAGTCGAGCTTCGACGGGCAGCTGTTGAAGCTCGTCAACGCCATCACTGTCGATTCTATGGGATCGTCGGGCGACGCGCAGCCGCTGCCCCCAAGCAATCTCTATGAGCCGCTGTTCGAGGTGACGCACTCGGGCTGGTATTGGCAGATCACGCCGCTGTCGCCGGCCAACGGGCGCAAACTCGTCTCGCCATCGCTCGCGACGTGGTCGCTGGTGTCGCCCGCTGCCAAATCCGTGAAACCGGATGAAACCGGGGCGCGATGGCTGAACGTGAAGGGGCCGAAGGGCGAGCCCCTGCGCATGGTCGAGGTGATCGATTCGCTCGGTCACGAGCCGGGGAAGCCCACCTATTCCATTGTCGTTGCCGGTCCGCAGGACTGGCTCGATCACCTGGTTTCGAATTTCCGCTATCGGCTGACGACCGCGCTTGCCCTGGCGGGCCTCGGGCTCGTCGCGGTGACGCTGTTCCAGGTGCGCTTCGGGCTATTGCCGCTGCGGCGGATACAAGCCGGGCTTTCGAATATCCGCAACGGCACGGCGACGGTGCTGGAAGGCGATCCGCCGGCTGAGATCGAGCCGCTGCAATCGGAGCTCAATGCGCTGATCCGCTCGAACCAGGCGATCGTCGATCGGGCGCGAACGCAGGTCGGCAACCTCGCGCACGCGCTGAAGACGCCGCTAGCAGTGATTGCCAACGAGGCGCGGGCCGACAAGACGGGCCTCGGCGACAAGGTCGTCGAGCAGGCCGAGATCATGAAGCAGTCGGTGACGCGCTATCTCGACCGTGCGCGCATGGCTGCACGCGTCGGTGTCATCGGCCGCGTGACGCCAGTGCCGCCGGTGGTTGATCCATTAGTGCGGGCGCTGCAACGCATCCATCAGGAGAAGGGCATCGTCATCAACGTCGACTGTCCCGCGGACGCGCGCTTCTCGGGCGAGAAGCAGGACCTCGAGGAAATGCTCGGCAACCTGCTCGACAACGCCTGTAAGTGGGCGAAGCACGATGTCGACCTGACGGTTGAGATTCCTCCGGCGACGTCGCGGGCGCGCAACCGGCGCATCGCCATCACGATTGCCGACGACGGTCCCGGCCTGACGGACGATCAGCGTTCGCGAATCGGAAAGCGCGGATTGCGGCTCGACGAGACGAAGCCGGGCTCGGGGCTGGGGCTGTCGATAGTCATGGAACTGGCGCACTCATACGGTGGCACGTGCGATCTCGCCAAAGCAAAGCAGGGCGGCCTAGCCGTGCATCTGAATTTGCCTGCGGGCTGATTTTTCGGGGGAATTCGCCCCAATAGGGCCTGTTTTCTGTCACGGCCGATGCACATTCCTTGGCTAGTCGGCTACACTGTGGGTGCAAAAGCACAAGAGGCGCAGAGGGTCGCCGGCGCCTCCGGGGAGATAACGTCATGCGCAAGGCGCGCTTTCTCGCGATTCTGCTGATCCCGGCCATGCTGCCGGCCTGCAGCGGCGATGGGCCGAGCAAGCAGGATGCCGGTCTTCTCACCGGTGCCGTTGCCGGCGGTATCATCGGCAACCAGGTCGGCAAGGGCAGCGGAAACGTGCTGGCGACGGTCGCCGGTGCCGTGATCGGTGGCGTCGTCGGCAGCGAAATCGGGCGCTCGATGGACGAGCAGGACCGCCGTCTGGCGCAGCAGGCCGAGTTCGCGGCGCTGGAAGAAGGACAATCGGATCGCCCGCGGCGCTGGCGCAATCCGGATAATGGACGCTACGGAGACATCACGCCGGGCCGCCCGTACAAGCGGGCGAGCCGTGACTGCCGCGACTACACCCACACCATCTATATCGACGGGCGCCCGCAATCGATGCGCGGCACGGCATGCCGCAATCCCGACGGCACCTGGAGCAATGTCGACGCCGTGGGCTAGTCCTGTCTGGCTGACGCTTCCGGCATTCCTGATTTCTAACGTCAGGTATTTGCGGCAGGCCGGCCCGGAATTTCCCTTACCTAATCTTGCGTTGCGGTAGAAAGATTGCCGCGGCTGCTGGTCTTGTCAGTCGACCCCGTGAGCCCTATTCCAGCCCAGCAGTGAGGGTTGGATAACGGCATGGTGCTGTGGATTTTATTTGCGGTGTTGGCGGCTGCCGTCGTGTGGGCGGTGACGCGACCGCTGTTTGCGCCGACGGAATCCGATAACCTTCCCGACGACAAGGAGATCGCGGTCTATCGCGATCAGCTGGCCGCGATCGAGACCGAGCGTGCGGATGGGCTGCTCGGCGGAGCCGAGGCGGAAGGCGCGCGCATCGAGCTGGCGCGGCGCCTCATCCGGCGCGCCGAGGATCAGGAGCGGCAGGGCTCGGCGTCCGACCCCGGCAACAGTTTGCGCCAGCGGGTTCTCTATGTCGCCGCGGCGCTGCCCGTGATTGGCATTGCCGTGTATCTCGCCGTAGGGTCGCCCGAGCTTCCAAGCCGTCCGTATGCGTCGCGGATCGACATGCCGATCGATCAGGCGACGGCGGCCGACCTCGTGGCGCGCGTCGAGGCGCACCTGCGCGAGCATCCAGACGACGGCCGTGGCTGGGATGTGCTTGCGCCCGTGTACATGCGCATGGGCAATCTGGCGCAATCCGCCGACGCTTTTGCGAAGTCGATGCAGTTGCTGGGGGAGTCACCGCAGCGGCTCGGCGGCTTCGCGCGCGCCAACATCCTTTTGCAGAACGGCATCGTCAACGAGCCGGCGCGGGTGGCCTACGAGAAGCTGCTCAAGCTGAAGCCGGACTCGATCGAGCCGCAGGTGTGGCTGGCGGTTGCGCGCGAGCAGGACGGCGACCTCAAGGGTGCGCAAGCCGAGTACCAGCGCTTGCTTCCGGGCTCGGAGGAGCCGTGGAAGGGGCTGCTGAACGTGCGCCTGGCGGCCGTATCGGAGCAGCTCAGTGGCAAGGCGCCGCCAGACGCGCCGGGTGCGGGTGCGGCGGTGAACGTGAGCCCGGCTGATCGCGACAAGATGATCAACCAGATGGTGAGCGGTCTCGCGGCGCGGCTGAAAGAGAACGGCAACGATCTCAAAGGTTGGATGCAGCTCGTTCGCTCATATGTAGTATTGGGACGCCGCGAGGACGCCGCGGGTGCGCTGGCCAATGCGCGCGGACAATTTGCCGGCGATGACAAATCGCTCGCACAGCTCAACGATCTGGCGCACAGCCTGGGGCTGGGGTCATGATCGCGGCCAAGGAGAGGGTATGACGCGGAAGCAGAGGCGCGGCGTTATGATCGGTGTGGGCGTCAGCGTGCTGATGCTCGCCGTCGTGCTCGTTCTCTTCGCGCTGCGCGACTCCATCGTCTTCTTCCATACGCCGAGCGACCTGGCCGAGAAGCCGATCGCGGTCGGGCAGCGGTTCCGTCTCGGCGGGCTCGTGGCGGCCGGCTCGGTGAAGCGCGGGCAGGGCACGAAGGTCGACTTCGTCGTAACCGATACACTGAAGACGGTGCCGGTGGTCTACGAGGGCGTTCTGCCGGACCTCTTCAAGGAAGGGCAGGGCGTCGTCACGGAAGGCAAGCTCAACGAAGGCGGGATTTTCGTCGCCGACAGCGTGCTCGCCAAGCACGACGAGAACTATATGCCGCCCGAAGTCGCGAAGGCGCTGGAGACCAAAGGCGTCAAGCTCGGCAAGGGCGCGCCACATCCGGCGGAGGCAACGCAATGAGATCGCCAGCTGAGCGCATAACCCCTCACCCGGAAGCTCATTTCATTCGCTTCCGACCTCTCCCGCTGGGAGAGGTTAAGAGGTGTGAGATCGACTTAGCCTCTCCCCGGTGGGGAGAGGTCGCGCAAGATTGCACCGTAGGTGCGATCGGCGCGGGTGAGGGGGCGCAAGCGCCCAAAGTCTGGAGGGCGCCGGCGTGACAATCGAGCTGGGGCATTTCGCGCTGGTGCTGGCGCTGCTGATCGCGATCTTCCAGATGGTCGTGCCGGCGTATGGCGCGCATGTGCGCGACGCGCGGCTGATGGCCGTCGGGGAGCCGGCGGCTCTTTGCCAGTTCGGGCTTTTGCTGATCGCGTTCATGGCGCTGGCGCAGGCGTACATCACGTCGGACTTCTCGGTCGCCAACGTCGCCAACAACTCGCACTCGACCAAGCCGCTGCTCTACCGCATATCGGGCGTATGGGGGAACCACGAAGGCTCGATGGTGCTGTGGGTGCTGATCCTGGCGCTGTTCGGTGCCGCAGTCGCTGCGTTCGGGCGCAACCTGCCGGCGACGCTGAAGGCGAACGTACTCAGCGTTCAGGCCTCGATCGCGGTGGCGTTCATCCTCTTCATCGTGCTGACATCGAACCCATTCCTCCGTGTCGACCCGCCGCCGGCGGACGGAAACGGCCTCAATCCGATCCTGCAAGATCCAGCGCTCGCGTTCCATCCGCCGTTTCTCTACACGGGCTATGTCGGCTTCTCGATTGCCTACTCGTTTGCGGTGGCGGCGCTGATCGATGGGCGCATCGATGCTGCGTGGGCGCGCTGGGTGCGGCCCTGGACGCTGGCTGCGTGGATGTGCCTGACGCTCGGCATCGCGATGGGATCGTGGTGGGCGTACTACGAGCTCGGCTGGGGCGGTTGGTGGTTCTGGGACCCGGTCGAGAACGCGTCATTCATGCCCTGGCTGGCGGGCACGGCGCTGCTGCACTCCGCACTGGTGATGGAGAAGCGCGACGCACTGAAGGTGTGGACGGTGCTGCTCGCCATCCTGACGTTCTCACTTTCGCTGATGGGCACGTTCCTCGTGCGCTCGGGCATCCTGACGTCGGTGCACGCGTTCGCGGTCGATCCCAAGCGCGGCGTGTTCGTGCTCGCCATCATGGCGCTGTTCACGGGCGGCGCGCTGGCACTGTTCGCGTTGCGAGCGCGTGATCTGCGCCAGGGCGGGATCTTCGCGCCGATCAGCCGCGAGGGCGCGCTGGTGCTCAACAACATCCTTCTGACAGTGGCGTGCGCCACGGTGTTCGTCGGCACGCTCTATCCGCTGGCGCTGGAGTCGCTGACGGGCGCCAAGATCTCGGTCGGGCCGCCGTACTTCGACTGGACGTTCGGGCCGCTGATGGTGCCGCTGCTGCTGGCGTTGCCATTCGGGCCTTTCCTCGCCTGGAAGCGCGGTGACGCTTATGCGGCGGCGCAGCGGCTGGCGTTCGCGGCGATGCTGGCGATCGTAATCATGGCGCTGGGCTGGGCGTTCATTCGTCGCGGGCCGGTGGCAGCGCCGTTCGGCCTGGCTCTGGGCGTGTTCGTGATGGCGGGGGCGGTTTCGGACCTGCTATGGCGTGCGCGCTTCGGCAGCGTGCCGCTCGGCGAAGCGTGGCGCCGTCTCACCAACCTGCCGCGCTCCGCGATTGGTACGACGCTGGCTCACTTCGGGGTCGGAATGATGGTCGTCGGCGTCGTGGCGACGAGCGCCTATCGCG